>JBOGAY010000193.1:0-40877 GCA_051655925.1 Sarcina sp.
TAGTTAATTGGTTAATTACCTTCGAAACAAGCTTTTCATTTCCTGGTATTGGTGTTGCAGAAATTATAACTGTATCACCTGGCATAACATTAAGTTTTTTATGTTCTGATGCTGCCATTCTAGCTAGGGCTGACATCGGTTCACCTTGACTACCTGTTGTGATAACTGCAATTTGTTCTGCCGGCATCTTATTTATGCTATCTATATTAACAAGTGTTACCTTTTCAACTTTTAAATATCCAAGTTCAACTGCAACCTGCATAATATTTTCCATACTTCTTCCAGATACCGCTACTTTTCTTCCGTATCTTTCTGCTGATTGTATTATTTGTTGAATTCTATGAATATTAGAAGCAAATGTAGCTGTTATAACTCTTCCTTTTGCTTTCCCAAATATTCTATCAAGATTTGCTCCAACAGTTCTCTCTGAAGGTGTGTACCCTGGTTTACCTACATTAGTTGAATCAGCTAAAAGTGCTAATACACCTTTTTTCCCAAGTTCTGCAAATCTTCCAAAGTCCATTCTTTCTCCATCAATAGGTGTATACTCTACCTTAAAGTCTCCTGTATGAAGTATTACCCCCATTGGTGTGTGTACCGCAATAGCTACTGAATCTGCTATACTATGATTAGTTTTAATAAACTCTACTGATGATGAATTAAGCTTTATTATATCTTTTGGCTTAACTATATTTAACTCAGTTGAATTTAATAATCCATGTTCTCTTAATTTAGTCTCTAGTATACCTAAAGTAAGCTTTGTACCATATATAGGAATATTTAATTGTTTTAATACATATGGTATAGCTCCTATGTGGTCTTCATGCCCATGTGTAAGGAAAATCCCTCTCACTTTTTCCGCATTTTTTATAAGATATGAAATATCTGGTATAACAATATCTATTCCATACATATCATCATCTGGAAATTTAAGACCGCAGTCTATAATAATGATATCATCTTTAAACTCTATAGCTGTTATATTTTTTCCTATCTCATTTATTCCACCTAAAGGTATTATTCTAGCCTTTAGTTTTTCACGTTTCATAATTCCCTCCTTCAAAAATTTTCATAAGTATCTTTTATTTAAATTTTTATCTTTTTATTTTTTACAATTTTTACATATCCCAAAGAATTTTACTGAATGATCTTCTATTTTAAAACCATATTTTCTTTCAACTTCATTTTCTAATTCTTCAAGTAAATCATCTTCTACTTCAGATACACTTCCGCATGAATTACATACAAGATGATGATGTCTATGATTTTCATTTTCATTGGCTAACTCATATCTACTACATCCATCATTTAAATCTAGTTTATAGATTACACCCATTTCTTCTAAAAGTAAGATAGTTCTATATACTGTTGCAAGACCTATCTCTGGACAATTAACCTTCACTTGATCGTAAATTTCTTCAGCTGTTAAGTGTTTTTTTTCACTGTCCATAATAATATCTACGATAGCTCTTATCTGTGGAGTAAGCTTGTAGCCCTTACTCTTAAATTGCTCTTTAAGAGTTTTATAATCTTTAGCAGTTAATTGCATCATATTATTTAACCCCTCACTTCATTTTAATTATTATTCTTCTTCACTCATTACAGTTGCATAAGCTTCTTCTATCATTGCAAGCTCTGCTTCATTTTCAACTGGTTCAAGACCTAAATTCCCATCTTCATCTTCTACTACTCTCATAGCTATAATTATATCATCATCTTCATTCTCTGGTGATAATAAGAAGAATTCTGAATCTTCTATTTCTAATTTAGTAATGATTTCAAATGCAACCTCAACTCCATTTTCATCACTTAAAACTATACTGTTTAATTCATCTTTCATTTAAATACTCTCCTTTTTTTTATTTTGATATTCTATCTAAATATCCTTGTAAAATATATATTGCTGCTATTTTATCAACAATTTTTTTTCTTTTTGCTCTTGAAAGGTCTGCCTCAAGCATAGCTTTGTGAGCAGCTACTGTTGTAAGTCTTTCATCCCAAAATTTTATTTCAGGCTCAAAACTTTCTTTTAATTTTTCGCAGAATTCATATACCATTTCTCCTGATGGTCCAATTGTACCATTCATATTCTTAGGTAATCCAGCAACTATTGTATCTGCACCGTATTCATCAAAATATTTTTTCACTTCTGCTACATCAGCCGTAAAATTTTTTCTTTTAATAGTAGTAACTCCTTGTGCTGTCCACCCTAAAGGATCACTAACAGCTACGCCGATTGTTCTACTTCCTATATCTAACCCTAGGATTCTCATATATTACTCCTTATAATTAAAGAGTACCCCTAGGGGCACTCTTTTATTTTATTTCAAGATAGGCTTTTATAACCTCTTCTAGAATTTCATCTCTCTCTAGTTTTCTAACTAAAGCTCTTGCCCCGTTGTAATTAGTAATGTAAGTAGGGTCTCCTGATATTAAGTATCCAACTAATTGATTAACTGGGTTATAACCTTTTTCCTTTAAGGAATTATATACGTCTGTTAAAATTATTTTTGTTAAATCCTCTTTATCATTGCTAAAATCAAATTGCATAGTGTTTTCAAAATTGTTTCCCATAGTTTCGCTACTCTAGTAGCTTCACCCCCTTACAATGTTATACTAACTTATATTTTTAGTATTGACTCTATTTCTTTTTATTATTCATTTATATAATAAAGTATCTGTTAATCTTATTATAAACTAATTTTTCTCAATTGTATACTATTTTACTAGGTTTTCTAAAACCTCTTTTGATTTTTCAAGTGCATCAGCTATTTTTGAAGCATCTTTTCCGCCAGCTTGAGCCATATCTGGTCTTCCACCACCACCTCCGCCAACTACTGCTGCAACTTCTTTAATTATCTTACCACAATGAACTCCTTTTTCTATAGAGTTTTTTGTAGCCATAGCAATAAGGTTTACTTTTCCAACAACTGAACTAGCAAGAACAACAACTCCAAGATCTATTTTATTTCTTACTTTATCAGCAAGATCTCTTAATGAATTTCCATCAATATCGTTAAGTTCTGCTCTAACAAGAGTTACACCATTAATCTCTACTGCATTATTTAATATATCATCTTCTGCACCTTGAACTAATTTAGATTTAAGTTCTGCTATTTCTTTATCTTTTTCTTTTAATTCATGAGCTTGTGCATCTATTTTTGTTATAATATCTTTTTCTGCACATTTTAATGCTTTTGATGCATTTTTAAGCATTTCTGATTTATTTTCGATATATCTTAAAGCTTCCATTCCTGTTACAGCTTCTATTCTTCTAATACCAGCAGCAACACCACTTTCTGATACTATTTTGAATAATCCAATCTCTCCAGCATTAGAAACATGGATTCCTCCACATAACTCTTTTGAAAACTCACCTACTGAAACAACTCTTACATCACTTCCGTATTTTTCATCAAATAGACAAGTAGCTCCACTATTTTTAGCATCTTCAATTGACATTTCTTCTGTAACTACTGTGTTAACATTCATTATTTGTCTATTAACAAGCATTTCTACTTTATGAAGTTCTTCTTCTGTTAAAGCTGTGAAATGTGTAAAATCAAATCTTAATTTTTCATTATCACAAAGTGATCCTGATTGATGAACATCATTTCCAAGAATCTCTCTTAAAGCTGCTTGTAACATATGTGTAGCTGTGTGGTTTTTCTTGATATCATTTCTTCTAGCCTCATCAACTTTTAATGTAACAACTTCACCAAGTGAAATAGTTCCTTCTACAACTTTTACATAATGAACAAATTTTCCACCAACATTTTTCTTACAATCAAGAACTAAAGCTCTACCTGTATTTGTTTCGATAGTACCTCTATCTCCAACTTGACCTCCCATTTCTGCATAGAAAGGTGTTACAGGTACTACTACAAATCCTTCTTGTCCTTCTGATAATTCATCTCTAAAGTCTTCATTATCTCCAAGAACTATTATTTCTGATTGCATTTGAGTTTTATTGTACCCATCAAATATTGTTTCAATTTTAGCATCTATTCTATTAACTGGACCATCAGCTCCCATGTAGCTAGTTTCTGCTCTCGCATTTCTTGCTCTTTCTCTTTGAGCTTGCATTTCTTTATTGAACCCATCATTATCTACTATAAAGTTCTTTTCTTCTAAGATTTCTTCTGTAAGCTCAAGTGGGAAACCATATGTGTCATATAGCTTGAATGCTCTCTCTCCTGAAAGAACTGTACTTCCCTCTTTTTCTGTTTCTTCTATATATGATTTTAAGATATCCATACCAGCATCTATTGTTTGGTTAAATCTCTCTTCTTCCATTTTTATAACTTTTTTGATATTTTCTTTGTTTGTTTTAAGCTCTGGATAAGCCTCTCCATAATTATCAACTATTACGTCAACTATCTCACTTAAGAATGTTCCATTAGCACCAAGCATTCTTCCATGTCTAGCAGCTCTTCTTAAAAGTCTTCTTAAAACATATCCTCTACCTTCATTACTTGGTCTAACACCATCAGAAATAAGTAATGTTGTACTCTTAGCATGATCTGTGATAATTCTAAGTGATGTATCAACACTTGCATCTTTTCCATATTCTGAACTTGTAAGTTCACAAGCTTTAGCAAGTATAGCTTTAACAACATCTATTTCAAATATATTATCTACCCCTTGCATAATTGTAGCTATTCTCTCAAGACCCATACCTGTATCTATATTCTTTTGAGAAAGTTCGTTATAATTACCTTCTTCATCTTTCTCAAACTGTGTGAATACAAGGTTCCAGAACTCAACAATTCTATCTTTATCAGCCGCAGCTAAGAACTCTTCAGCTGTTTCAGCTTTTTGTCCTGCTTCTCTTTCAAAATGAATCTCTGTACATGGACCACATGGACCTACACCAATTTCCCAGAAATTTTCTTCCTTATCAAGTCTAAATATTCTACTTGGATCAATATCTGTGCTATTTGTCCATATATCATAAGCTTCATCATCCTCTTGATATATTGTTACGTATAATCTGTCCTTTGGAATTTCAAGTTCTTTTGTTATAAACTCCCAAGCCCATGGAATAATTTCCTTTTTGAAATAATCTCCAAATGAGAAATTTCCAAGCATTTCAAAACAAGTAGCATGTCTTGATGTTTTTCCTATATTTTCTATATCACCAGTTCTAACACATTTTTGACATGTTGTTATTCTTGACTTTGGTGGTTGTTCTAAACCTGTAAAGTAAGGTTTAAGTGGAGCCATCCCTGCGTTTATAAATAATAAACTATTATCATTCTTTGGTACTAATGAGAATGAATCTAATTTTAAGTGACCTTTACTTTCAAAGAAGTTAAGATATTTATTTCTTAGATCATTTGTTCCTGTAAATTTCATGTTAATTACCTCCATAATCTTATATAAATAGACTATAAGTTATTTTATTAAACTTTAGTCAAATTTTCATCATCAATATAAAATTTCACTTTAATTTTAATATAATATGTTCTTCTTATATCTCAAATATTGTCATATTAATTTAAAATTTTTCTAAATAAAATATAAAAAGCCCCCATCCCATACAAGGGACGAAAGCTATATTTCCGCGGTACCACCCTAATTATGTATCATATGATACATCACTCAAAGTAAACTAGCTCGAAGGTAGCTTCAATAAAATTTCTAAGAAGTTCACACCATCCACTTCCTCTCTTAATAGAAAGATTTTATCTACTCATCCTTTTCATTGCTATTAATATTCAATCTATAAAGTGATTATAAAAAAAATTTCTTATCCTGTCAATAATAACTATTTAAAATAAATAATAATCTATATCTTCATATATTATTTTAATAATAACTCCTAATGGAACTACTAAAATCATCCCTATAAGTCCCCCTATTTTTTCTCCAATCAAAAGTAAAATTATAACCATTAAAGGATGCATCTCTATGCTACTTGCTGTAATTTTAGGAGCTAATATATTTCCTTCTAACTGCTGGATGATAATAAAAGCTATCAATACATATATTACTTTTATAGGATCATCCATAAGTGCAATAAACATAGCTGGAATAGCACCTATGAAAGCACCAAAATAAGGAATTATGTTTAACAATCCATTTAGTATAGATAAAAGTAATATAAACTTTATATCAACAATTAATAATGCTATAAAAGTAAGTGCTCCAACAACTAAACACAACATAAATTGCCCCATAATATACTTGCCTAAGACCTTATCTATATCAATTGATATTTTTTTAAGCAACATCCTTTTATCAGCCGACACTAATAATAATACTTTTTTTTCTATCAAGTTACCATCAGCTAAAAAATAATATGCTACTATAGGTAGTATAGCTAATGTTATTATATTTTCACTAAAATCTATTACTGAAATAAATATTTTATCTGTTATATCTGCTATCATAATATTAATCTTTTCTCCAAATTGATAATTTATCATTGAATAAAACTCTTCCTTTGGCATATTAATTTTAAATATAACTTTTTCTATAAGTATTTCTACACTCCTAATCATATCCTCAAGATTACTACATTCTTTTATTATACTAGGAACTAATATTGTAAAAATAAGAGTAAATACTAAAATAACACTTAATATCAATAAAAAAGCTAGCAATCTTTTATTGATATTTACCTTAATGAGTATTTTTTTATATATAGGCTTAAGTGCATATGCTAAAATAAATGAACATAACAATACGAATATAATTTCTCTAATTATTCTAAATTTATAAGCTAAAAATAAAACTATAATCAGTATTGTTAAACTTATAATCATAGTTTTTTTCGCCCTCAAAACTCCTTTCATATCTTAGCACCTCCAAATACTATGTGGCATAGAAACAAAATTTATTTTTTGCTCACTAAAATACAAAATATTTTTTTCTCCAAGAATAGTTTCTTTAAGTAATATTAAACTCTTTCCCTCTCTAAATTTTTGAAAAAAACCCTTTGAAGTTATGAGCGCTCTAATAGCGAAATTTTCATCTATCACAAGTTCTTCTAGCACACCAATCATTTTATTTTTTTTATCTATAATGTCCATTCCTTTTATATCATTAAATGCTAACCCTCTATACCTCCCAATTTTTTCAACCACTATACTATCACCAAAAGTTAAAATATTCTCAATAGTTATAAAATTTTCTTTTTTCAAAAAACCTTTAGGAATAAAAAAGCCTTTTATTTTACCCTCAAAATAATCTATTCCTATATCTTGTACCTCTCCAAGTTTTTTACCTTCAGAATTAAAAACTTCTAAAAATTTTAAATCTTTCACTTTATACATAAATTCACCAACCTTTACAAGTTAGTATTTGTATTTTTTATATTTTAATACAAATAAAAAACATCCTTATAAAATATAAGAATGTTTTTATCTATCCATTATTCTGTATTAGTGCTTATTTTTTATTAAACTCCATGTACATGTTCATGTATATGCCCTGAATGATTTTTAGTTTCCCATGCTTCTAAACCTTGACTTTCTCTATAAGCATTTATTGCCTTGTGAATTGCCTCTTCTGCTAAAACTGAACAATGCATCTTCACAGGTGGTAATCCATCTAAAGCTTCTGCTACTGCTTTATTAGAAAGTTTCCAAGCTTCTTCTAATGTTTTTCCTTTTATAAGTTCAGTTGCCATACTAGATGATGCAATAGCCGATCCACATCCATACGTTTCAAAACTTACATCTTCTATAATATTATTTTCTACTTGAAGATAAATTCTCATTATATCTCCACATTTTGCATTTCCAACTTCACCTACACCATTAGCATTTTCAATTTCTCCAACATTTCTTGGATTTCTAAAATGATCTAACACCTTTTCACTATACATCATAATCTACTTAACTCCTTCTTCCTTTAAATGATTTTTCCATAATGGAGACATTTTTCTAAGTCTCTCTATTATTTTAGGAACACTCTCTAATACGTAATCTACGTCTTCCTCTGTTGTTCCATCACCTATTGTAAGTCTTAATGACCCATGAGCAATTTCATGAGGTCTACCTATTGCAAGTAAAACATGTGATGGTTCTAATGATCCTGATGTACAAGCACTTCCACTTGAAGCACAAATCCCCTCAAAATCTAAAGATAGAAGAATACCTTCTCCTTCAATAAACTCAAAACAAACATTACAGTTCCCTGGAAGTCTATTATCTCCCTCAGATCCATTTAACATTGTATAAGGAATTTCTAAAAGCCCTTTTATAAGTTTATCTCTTAAAGCTTTAATTTTTTTATTATGCTCATCTATATTTTCTGTTGCAAGCTCTATTGCTTTTCCAAGCCCAACAATACCTGGTATATTTTCAGTACCAGCTCTTCTTGCTCTCTCTTGTGAACCACCATGTACAAGGTTATCAATTTTAATACCTTTCCTTATATATAAGGCTCCAACACCTTTTGGCCCATAAAATTTATGTGCAGTTAAAGATAAAATATCTATGTTCATTTCTTTTACATCAACTTTAACATTTCCGATAGCTTGAACTGCATCTGTGTGAAATATAACTTTCTTCTCTCTACACAAAGCTCCTATTTCTTTAACATTCTGTATTGTACCTATTTCATTATTAGCAAACATAATTGAAACAAGTATTGTAGTATCTTTTATAGAGTCTTTTAACTCATCAAGATTTATAAACCCTTCTTCATTTACATCAAGATAAGTAACTTCAAATCCATTTTGCTCTAAATATTCACATGCATGTAAAATAGCATGATGCTCTATTTTTGTTGTTATAATATGATTTCCTTTTTTCCTATTTGCAAAAGCAACACCTTTTATAGCCCAGTTATCACTTTCTGAACCACCATTTGTAAAATAAATTTCACTTTTTTGTGCATTTAACGCCTTAGCAACTTTATCTCTTGCATTATCTATTGCTGAATAAGTATCTCTTGATATTGAATAAAAAGCTGAAGGATTTCCAAATTTCTCTGTAAAATACGACATCATAGCTTCTAATACCTCAGGCTTTACATATGTTGTTGCAGCATAATCCATATATACTGATTTTTTCATATCTATTCACTCCTAAATCTAAATTTTCTATTCTCCGTCTTTGAACTTAACTGTATTCTTTTTTGATTTCATATTATTATAATCATTTACAACATCTTGAAGTGTTACAGAACATAAAACATTATCTATGCTTGTTTTTATTTGTTGCCATAAATTTTTTGTTGCACATTCATCAAAATTATAACATTCAACACCTTCTAAACAATCAGATATTTCAATTGGTCCTTCTAAAATCTCCATTATCTCAGCAATCGTTATATCTTCAGGTCTCTTATTTAAGACATACCCACCTTGTGCACCTCTTATACTCCTAATAAGTTTTGCCTTTCTTAGAGAACTAAATAATTGCTCTAAATAATAATCTGAGATATTTTGTCTTTTTGATATAACCTTTATTGATACAGGTTTATCATCATAGTGAATCGCTAAGTCTACCATAGCCTTAACGCCATATCTACCTTTTGTTGACAACTTCATTATCTATTCCCCCTAATACCGAGTAAATTACTAAACTTTATATAGGCTAATGATATCAAACCCACATAGTAAGTGTCAATAATAAACACCTTTTTTATTTTTTGTTAGAACTTTTGACTATTTTCCAGTAATTCTCCAAACTATTTTCATATTTATTATTTTGTGAAATATAATATTTTTTACCTATTAATGATTTAGGCAAATATTCTTGTTCTACATAATTGTTTGGATAATCATGTGGATATTTATATCCTCCAACACCTAACTTTTCTGCTCCTGCATAATGAGCATCTTTTAAATATTGTGGCACATCCTCAACTCTAATTTTTTCTAAATCAGAAAGAGCCGCATTAATAGCAATATATGCACTATTAGATTTTGGTAATGTCGCAAGATATATCACAAGTTCTGATAAGACAAGACTTGCCTCAGGAAATCCAATTTTATAACATAAATCCAACCCATTATTAACTACAGTTAAAGCATTAGGATGTGCAAGTCCTATATCTTCAGCAGCTATTACTCCTATTCTTCTTATAATAGCATCAAGATTTCCACCTTTTATAAGACGAGCAAGATAATGAATAGCTGCATCTGGATCACTCCCTCTAATGCTTTTTTGCAAAGCACTAAGAAGATTGTAATATTCGTCTCCTGATACATCAGATCTCATATTAGATTGATTTAACTGGTCTATCTTCTCTTTTGAAATATTAATAACATCTGTCAATGTATTTTTAATATACAATTCTAATATTGTATAGGCTTTTCTTACATCTCCAGCGGAAATATCTGCTATAAACTCTAATGCATCTTCTTTGTATTCTATCTTATAATTTTCCAAATTAAGCTTTTCTATACTTCTTTTCAATGCAACTACTATATCTTCTCTCATTAATGATTTAAATTGAAAAACTGTACTTCTACTTAATATAGCTTTATGTATACAAAAATACGGATTTTCTGTTGTACTTGCAAGAAGTATTATTCTTCCATCTTCTATAAATTCCAATAAAGACTGTTGTTGTTTTTTATTGAAATGCTGAATTTCATCAACATATAATATAACTCCATTATAATTAAGAATATTATCAAGGTCATTAACTATCTCTTGAATATCTTTTACAGATGCCGTTGTAGCATTAATTTTATAAAATTTTTTATCTGTATATTGTGCCATTATCCTTGCAAGTGTAGTTTTTCCAGTCCCTGGTGGTCCGTAAAATATAGAATTAATAATACTTTTATTATCTAAAAGATTATAAATAACAGTTCCTTTTGAAATTATATGTTCTTGTCCTACCATTTCCTCGATTCTATTAGGTCTCATGATTTCTGCAAGTGGTTTCAAAATATCCACCTCCTAAATTAACATATAATTAATATTCTACTACATTTAAAATGTTTTTTCATAAAATCTAAAATATTTTTCAAAAAAAGACAGCATATTTGAATGCTGTCAAAATTTCATTATCTTATTATGTCATAAATCAACGGAATTTTTTCCACTGACTCACTTATTTCATAATTAGCCAATATTTTTTCTACTGCTTTTTTACCTTTTTCTAAATCATTTGCATGTACATAGGCTAAAACATCTCCAACTTTTACTACATCTCCTCTTTTCTTATTAAGAACTATACCTACCGCTAAATCTATTATACTATCTTTTGTAGCTCTACCTGCTCCAAGTTCCATTGCTATAAGTCCAATATTTTCTGCATGTATCTTACTTACAACACCCTTCTTATCAGCTATAACTTCTAAAATATATTTAGCTTTTGGAAGTTTAGATGTATCATCAATTACATCTGTATTTCCTCCTTGTGCTGATACAAATTGCTTAAGTTTCTCTATTGCTTGTCCTGACTTAATAGTTCCTCTTAACATTTCCTTGGCTTCTTCAACATTTTTAGCCTTTCCAGCTAAAAGAACCATATTACTTCCAAGTTCTAAACAAAGCTCAAATAAATCTTTAGGCCCTTTACCTTTTAATGTATTGATAGCTTCTTCAACTTCCAAAGCATTCCCTACTGCAAACCCTAGTGGTTGATCCATATCTGAAATTATTCCTATAGTATTTCTACCAACATTCTTACCAATATCAACCATCTCTCTAGCTAAAAGTCTAGCATCTTGTGCATTTTTCATAAATGCTCCATCACCAACTTTTACATCTAGAACTATAGCATCTGCTCCTGCAGCTATTTTTTTACTCATAATACTTGATGCTATTAATGAAACATTATCAACAGTTGCTGTAACATCTCTTAAAGCATAAAGTTTTTTATCAGCTGGTGCTAAATCTCCAGTTTGTCCACCAACAGCTATTTTAAGTTTATTTACATTATCAATAAACTGATCATTTGTCATTTCAACTGAGAACCCATCAAAAGTTTCAAATTTATCAACCGTTCCTCCAGTATGTCCAAGTCCTCTTCCTGACATTTTAGCAACAGGAACCCCAAGAGCTGCAACCATAGGTGCTAAAACAAGCGTAGTTGTATCTCCAACTCCTCCTGTTGAATGTTTATCTACTTTAATTCCCTCTATTTCTTTTAAATCTAATACATCCCCTGAATTAACCATTGCCATAGTTAAATCAGCAGTTTCTCTTTTATTCATTTTATTAAAAAATATAGCCATCATAAGTGCTGATACTTGGTAATCTGGTATCTGTCCATTTGTATAATTTTCTATAAAGTAATTAATCTCTTCTGTTGTAAGTTCTTCACCTTGTCTCTTCTTCAAAATTAAATCGTACATTCTCATAATCTAATTCCTCCTAATGTTTATGATAACCTTTTCATAAAATAATTTTAACACATTAAAATTTTATTTACAATATAAGCATACCATAGAAATTTCCCTAAAATTATGAAACTTTTTAAAACAAAAAAAGGCTCCTCGCCTTTTCTTGTTTTAAACTATGCCCTTGGATGTGCTTTTTTATATATACTATTAATTTTTTCATTATTAATGATTTCATAGTACATATCTATATAAGTCATTACTTGATTGCCAAGAAGTTCTTGTACAACTTTTGCATTTGCTCCATTCTGAAGTAAATGAACTGCAAATGAATGTCTAAATGTATTTAAATTAATATCTTTGTTGATATTTGCAAGAACAGAATACTCTTTAACTATTCTCCAAACACCTTGTCTTGTTATTGGATCACCACTCATATTTAGAAATAATTTATCTGTACTTCTAATATTCTCTTCTCTTAATGCTATATACTTTTTGATTGAATCTTTTGCCTCTCTACCTATTGGTATCAATCTTTCATAACCTTTATTATCTTTACATTTTACAAATGATAAATCAAGATTAACATCTTCTATGTCTAGTGCTATTAATTCTGACACTTTCATACCTGTTGCATACATAAGTTCTAAAAGTGCTTTATCTCTAACACCCTTCTCTGTACTTATATTAGTGGTATTCATAATTTTATTAATTTCATCAATACTTAATACAACCGGCTTCTTCTTTTGAACTCTTTCTCTTTTAATGCTAGTTTCTGGGACATGCTTTAATTTTCCCTCAGCAACTAAAAAATTATAAAAGTTTCTCAAAGAAATTATAGTCCTTTGAATAGAAGATGGTGACTTACTTTTGTCGTTAAGATTTTGAATATATGCCATTAAAGGATATCCCTCTTCATTAACAACTAATTTTTTTTCTTCAATAAAATCTAGATACATAGATACATCAGTAATATAAGCACTTACAGTATTTTTCCTTTTTCCTATTGATTGTAAGTAAACTTCATACTTTTTCACCAAATCTCTCATATTAACTCCTAACTAAAATGTTATTACATAATTATTTATATTACAAAACTTCTCAACTAATTACTAATCTTACTAAATTTGGTGAAATATATGTCTCTATTATTATTCCAATCAAAATAAAAGCTGTTAAAACACTTTGAACTAACAAGTATTCACTTCCACTTATCTCATTTCTACTATTTTCTTTTCTAATACTCTTAAATTTTTCAATTGACGATTTCATAGATAAAATACTTATCATGATAATCACAGGAACAAAAATTATATTTTGTATAATAAGAGTTGTAAAGATAATTCCTAAACCATTAGTCCCTAATACTGTTATAACAAGAGCTAATGTAAAGCCTAATATATATCCCTTAAATAAATTAATCAATAAGACAAATGGAAACCCTATCAATGTATAGCCGAATAATATTATTAGTAAAATGATTGGAAGAATACCTTTAATACTATTTAAAAGTACAGACATATAATCAATCTCAGTTGTTTGAATATATTCTAAAAAGTTATTAAAATATCCTCCTATTTCAACTTTTCCCATCTCACTCATATAATAAATAGTATAAGAACCTAATACTATTCCTATAAGAAAAAATAATAAGATCCACATAAATATAATTCTATTTTCTGCAATCACAGCTTGTATTTTTTTAAACGTATTTTTCACTTTCTCCACCCCTTTTACTAAATAATATTCTTTACATAATAATTTTATTACTACATCAGAAAAAAATTATGTTAATTAAAAGAAATTTTACTTAAACAAAAAAATGAAATTCAAATCACAAATTTAAAGAAAATAAAAAGTCATATAAAGAAAATTTCTTCTTTATATGACCTAATTTTACTTTTTAGCTCACTTTATTTTTAAGTCTAAGCTTATCTGCAACCATAGCTATAAATTCACTATTTGTTGGCTTGCCCTTATCATTGTGGATTGTGTAGCCAAACAATTTATTTATTGCATCAATTTGTCCTCTTGACCAAGCAACTTCGATAGCATGCCTTATTGCTCTTTCAACTCTTGATGCTGTTGTATTATACTTTTTAGCTATTGACGGATATAATTCTTTTGTTATAGCTGATAAAAGTTCCATATCATTTACAACCATAGTTATAGCCTCTCTTAAATACATATAACCTTTAATATGAGCTGGCACTCCTACCTCATGTATTATACTAGTTATTTCTGCCTCTAAATCCATTGGCTTTTTCTTAGATTGCATAATAGATTCAGATGAAATATCCATTAAAGATGCTTGCCTAATATTTTCATCTGATGAAATTGTATTATTAAACATTTGTCTAATTCTTTTTATAAATACATCCATATCAAATGGTTTTACAACATAATAATCCGCACCAAGCGTTATTGCTCTTTGTGTGATTTTATCTTGTCCAACTGCTGATAAAACTATTACTCTAGGTATTTTGCTTATAATTCCTGTATTTAACTTTTCTAAAACACCAAGTCCATCTAAATGTGGCATAATAATATCTAAAACAACTAAATCAGGTTGTTTTTCCTCAATAAGCTCAAGAGCTTCTAAGCCATCATTTGCAATTCCTACAACAACTATATCTCTTTGATTTAATAAATAGTCATTAAGTATATTACAAAATTCTTTGTTATCATCTGCAATTAAAACTGAAATTTTTGAATCATTCATATCTTTTTCTCCCCTTACTACTAATCCTCTGAACTATCCCATTTATTTACAATTATTTAAATTCGACAAAAACTATATAAATCCTTTTATTTTTTAAAAATTCTTAAAAAAAATATACTAAAGAACATAACTTACTTATTCTTTAGTATATTATAACACATTTTTATCAATTACTCACTTATTTTAGTAAATTTGCATCTTTTAGCATATTTTCTATATAAATTCCATATCCAATATTAGGTCTATTTACTAAAACATGAGTTACTGCTCCAACTATTTTTCCATTTTGAATGATCGGACTTCCACTCATTCCTTGTACAATACCACCTGTTTTCTCTAAAAGTTTTGGATCTGTAATTTTTATTAACATATTTTTATTTGGCCCTTTTGTTGTATCTAATATTTTTTCAATACTTATATTATAACATTTAGGCCCTTGCTCATCTATTGTTGTAATAATTTTTGCTTCTCCAACTTTTATCTCTTTCTTATAAGCAATTTCATACAATCTATCATCAGCTTTATAATTCATTTTACTTTTTTCATTTACAACACCATATATTCCTGTTGTCGTATTTTTTCCTACTGTACCAAGTGTTACTCTATCATTATTAAATACTCCTTTAAGTTCTCCTGGAGAACCCACTTGCCCTTTTCTTACATCAACAACAGTTGACTTTACTAATTTTCCATCACCAACTGAAATTATTTTTTCAGTTTCACTATCTGTTATAGGATGCCCAAGACCTCCATAAACTCCTGTTTTATCATCAAAAAATGTCATTGTTCCTATGCCTGCTGTTGAGTCTCTAACCCATAATCCTAATTTATAATCACCTTTTTTATTTTTTATCAATTTTACATTTTTATTCATTATATGTCCATTTCTATCGATTGTTAGTTCTACAACTCCTGTCTTACTCTCACCAACAATGCCTAATAATTCTTTTGAAGTACTAATATCTTTACCGTCAATTTTTAAAATAACATCTCCAAGTGTAATATTTGAAACTTCGGCAGGACTTTTAAGAATTTTTCCTTCCTTAGATTCAATATCTGAAAATGCAACAGCTAATACTCCTTTCGTTGATATTTTTATACCTATATTTTCTCCGCCAGCATAAACTTTTAACCTTTCTCTTGAACCAATATTTTCAGTTGCAAGCACTGATTTTGTTACATTACCATTAAAGAAAAATATACTAAATGCAAATACTGAAGATAAAAGTAAACATCCTACCATAAGACTTCTTAAAACATTTTTCATCCTATTATTTTCCATCACTTATCTCCCTCCTTTACATTATTACGTTCCCCTAAAATTATAATATTTATGTTGTAATAACATTGTTAGTATAACCAACTTATTTAGAAATATGATAAATTTATCATAAAACTTTTAAAATATAACAAAAAAAATAGAACTACTATTTTGTAGTTCTATTTTGAATTTCTATTTTTTTATGTTCTGTTAAATTCACCATTTCTCTCGCATTTGCAATTGTACTATCCGTAAGTTTAACTCCACCAAGCATTTTAGCTATTTCAATAACTTTTTTCTCTGTATCAACTTTTGAAACTTTTGAAAAAGTTTTTCCATCTTTTATCTCTTTAGATACAAAATAATGATAATCTGACATACTAGCTATTTGCGGTAAATGACTTATACAAAAAACTTGGTGCTTTAAAGATATTTCATACATCTTTTCTGCCACACTTTGTGCAATTTGTCCACTAATTCCTGTATCAATTTCATCAAATACAACAGTTGGAATATTATCTTTATCAATAAACACAGCCTTTAATGCTAGCATTATTCTTGATAACTCTCCACCAGAAACTATCTTTTCCATAGGTTTTATAGGTTGCCCTGGATTTGTTGAAATTAAAAATTGCACATTATCTTTTCCAAGGTCATTAAAATCATCTGCAGTTACAACTTCTACCTCAAAAATACATTTTCCAAGTCCTATATATTCAAATTCTGCTTTAACACTATCTCTTAATGCTATTGCAGCTTTACTCCTAATTACATGTAAATCATCAGTCATTTTCTCAAGCTCAATAATTTTATTTTTTTTCTTTTCATTTAACTCTTCTATTATTTTTTCACAATCAAGCATTTCTGATAACTGTACTTCTATCTCTTTTGCATAATTTAAAACAACTTCTTCTGACTCTCCATACTTTCTTTCAATTGCTGCAATTTGATAAAGTCTACTATTAATTTCATCAAGTTCTGTATCATTATAATTTATACTAGAATTTTCATCAGAAATTTCTCTTGCAAGTTCCTCTAATTCATAATAAACACTATTCATCCTTGAATTTATTTCTTCAATTTTTTTTGAATGAATTTCTATACTAGCTAAATCTTTTGTAATATCGGATATAGCATCCATTATAGATTGTCCTGAAACTGCCTCACCTTGCAACTTATTATAAGATTCAGATAATGCTCTTCCTATTTTTTCAGAATTAGATAAAATATTAAACCTATCTCTAAGCTCCTCTTCCTCTCCAACTCTTAAATTAACACTTTTTATTTCTTTTAATTGAAATTCAAGATAATCTATAAGCTTTTCATTTTTTCCCTCTTTGCTAAGTTCAAAAATTTTTCTATCAATCGCTTTAAGATCTTCATATTCTAATTGATATTTTTTTAATTTTTCATTAAAGTTCTCATCACAAAATGAATCTAAATAATATATATGCATCTCTTTATTAAGCAAATTTTGATTATTATGCTGACCATGTATATCTACAAGTCTACTTGTAATCTTTCTTATATCACTTAAAATAAGAGACTTTCCATTTACTTTACTTATATTTTTGCCATTACTAGAACTTTCTCTAGAAATAATCAAAACATCTTCATATTCTATTCCTAGTTCATTTAATACTTCTTTTAACTTTATATTATTATCTATTGAAAAAACACCCTCAACAAATGTTTTATCTGCTCCTATTCTTATAAGATCCTTATTGAATTTGCTTCCAAGGACATAATTTATAGAATCTATTAATATAGATTTCCCCGCTCCTGTTTCACCAGATAATATATTAAATCCATTTTTAAAATCGAGACTAACACTTTCTATTAAAGCAAAGTTCTCTATTGATATTTGCAGAAGCATTTCACACCCCCAAAATATTTTTAATCTATCATTTTTTGTATACTTTTAACTAGCTCATCAGCCTTTTCAATACTTCTTACTAATATGAATATAGTATTATCACCAGCTATTGTACCTGCAACTTCTCCAAGTCCAAGATTATCAATAGCCTCCGCAGCTGCACTAGCTGACCCATTAAGTGTTTTTACTACAACAATATTATTTATACCTTCAACGCCATTAACTGTATTTTTTAAAATACTTGTAAGTTTATCTACAATATCATTAGTTTCGTTCTTTATTATTGAGTATTTATACTTTCCTCTTGAATCTTGAGTTTTTATAAGTTTTAATGATTTTATATCTCTTGATACTGTTGCTTGAGTAACATCAAATCCTAAACTTTTTAACTCATCTGCAAGTTCCTCTTGTGTTTCGATTGCTTTTTGACTTATTATTTCAATTATTTTAGAATGTCTTTTTGATTTCATACTATAACCCCTTTGTGTTTTGCACTCTACAAAATATTTTTTTTCTTAAAACCTCAAAATATTTTTTTTCTTTAAAAGATATAACCTTAAACGTAGTGTGGGCTTTTTGAATTTTTATCTCATCATTACTTTTAAGTTTTATAGATTTCTGACCATCAATTGTTAAATATATTTCTTCTTCTATCGTAGGCCTTATAGTAATCTCACTATTTCCATTTACAACTAATGGTCTTGTATTTAAATTATGAGAACATATAGGCACTATTGATATAAGATCTAGATCTGGACTTATTAGTGGACCACCAGCAGATAATGAATATGCTGTTGACCCAACTGGTGTTGATATAATTATACCATCACCGTTAAATGATGTATAATTTTGTTCATTAACAAAGATATCATATTCTGTCATTCTTGAAAGCGTCCCTCTAGCAATAACAACATCATTGAGAGCTCTATTACCTTCAAATTCTATCCCATTAATCAACGTCTTAATCATTATTCTTTCTTCAATACCATAATTATGGTCTTTTATACTTTGCATTGCTATATCAATCTCTGAAAGTTCTATACTAGATATAAATCCTAAATTCCCTATATTGATCCCCAAAATAGGACAAGTTATTATATTTGCATAATTTCTAGCTGTTCCTAGCAATGTACCATCGCCACCTAAAACCATTAATATATCCATATCTTCTAGTAAAAACTCATTTGCTCCATCAAGATGTCCCATAACAATAATTTGATCTGGTTCTAAGTATTGGTTGGCCTTTTCCTTAACTAACTTTTCAATAATACCCTTTGAATCTTTTGTCTTATTAATTAAAATTCCAACTTTTTTCATTTATTCTCTCTCTTTTCTTATAAATCAATATGTGATGTATTTACAATTTCATCAATTATTTCAAAATCAAAGTCTTCTTGTTTTTCTTTTGACTTTTTAAGATATATAAGATATTCTCTATTTCCTTCTGGTCCTTTTATCGGTGAGAAATCAATATTTAATATTCTTAAATTATGCTCTAGTGCATAATTTACTATCTTTTCTATAACTTCTTTGTGTATTTCTGGTTCTCTTACAACACCCTTCTTACCAACTTTACCTTTTCCTGCTTCAAATTGTGGTTTTATAAGTGCCATAATTTCTCCATCTTCTTTTAAAAGGTTCATAACTGCTGGCATTATAGTTGTAAGTGATATAAATGATACATCTATTGATGCAAAATCACACTCATCAGGTACTTGTTCCTTTGTTGCATACCTTACATTTGTTCTCTCTAAACATACAACTCTTTCATCAACTCTAAGCTTCCACGCAAATTGTCCATATCCAACATCTATTGAATAGACCCTCTTTGCTCCATTTTGTAACATACAATCTGTAAATCCTCCTGTTGATGCACCAATATCCATACAAATAGTATCTTTTAATTCTATCCCAAATTCTTTAATTGCTTTTTCAAGTTTATATCCACCTCTACTTACATAAGGCATCTTATGTCCTTTATATACAATATTAGCTTCAACATCAACTTTATCTCCTGCCTTATCAACTCTTCTATCATCGATAAAAATTTCTCCGGCCATTATACTTCTTTTTGCTTGTTCTCTTGACTCAAATAATCCTTTTTCTACAAGAAGAACATCTAATCTTTCTTTCTTTTTAGCCATTTAATATTTCTCCTTTAATTTTTAATTAAAAGATGTGTTAAAATATTTTACTAATCCATTCCCTTCGTTAGCCTTCAAGCTTAGTAATTTTTAATTTGTAATAAATCTAAAACCTTATTTTTTATGCTAGCCGGGTCTAAATTATTTTCTTTATATAACATATCTACTTTTCCGTGTACTATAAACTTATCATCATACCCTAAACACTCTATTTTTCCACTGTAATTCTTATTATTAAAGTATGATATTATACTCTCACCCATTCCACCTTTTAATATACCATCTTCTATTATTAGAATATCTAATCCTCTATCATTTATACAATCTAAAATTTTGGTATCCATAGGTTTTATGAATGTTGCATTTATAATCTCTATATCTTCATTATTATCTATATGATTAACAGCTATACTAGCATGTTGTAACATTTTACCACTAGCTATTATAGCCAATTTTTTACCCTTTTTAATAGTTTCCCATCTTCCAAATTCAATCTTCTCTAAAGGTTTCATATTTAAACTTTCATAATCTGTACCTCTTGGATATCTTAATGCAACTGGTTTCCCATAATCGATTGCCCATTTTAAAGTTAGTTCAACCTCTTCTATCATTTTAGGTGCTAATATTGTCATATTAGGTACTAAACTTAAATATGATACATCAAATATTCCTTGATGTGTTTCTCCATCCTCTCCAACAATTCCTGCTCTATCAATAGCAAAAACTACTGGAAGCTCTTGAATACAAACATCATGTATAACTTGATCATAAGCTCTTTGAAGAAATGTTGAATATACTGCAAATACTGGTTTTAAACCAGCCACTGCCATTCCTGCTGCCATTGTTGTTGCATGTTGTTCTGCTATTCCAACATCAAAAAATCTATCTTTATATTCTTTAGAAAAATCTTTTAAACCAGTTCCATCTGGCATAGCTGCAGTAATCGCTACAACTTCTTTATCTTCTCTTGCAATCTTCATCATTGCATCACCAAATGAATTTGAATAATTTTGTTTTACTTTTGACACTTTAACCATTTCACCACTTGAATAGTCAAAAGGACCTACTCCATGAAACTTATTTGGATTTTCTTCTGCAAAATTATAACCTTTTCCTTTTTGTGTAATTGTATGAATTACAACAGGACCATCTATTGCTTTTGCTGTTTTTATTACTTCATCTAACTCTTTTAAATTATGTCCATCTATAGGTCCAAAATATTTTAATCCCATATCTTCAAAAATCATACTAGGCACTACTAACTGTTTTATACTACCTTTTATTTTACCAATGGAATGTGCTATATTTTTTCCTACATTACTTGAATTTAACGTAGCTTGAACTTCTGCTTTTAATTTATTATACCCTTTATCAGCTCTAAGTTTATTTAAATGAGCTGATAATCCACCAACATTTTTTGAAATAGACATCTGATTATCATTTAATATAATTATCATTTTTGTTTTGTTATAACCAATATCATTTAATGCTTCAAGAGCCATTCCCCCTGTTAACGCTCCATCACCAATAATAGCAATTATATTTGAGTCTTCTTGTTTTATATCCCTAGCTCTAGCCATTCCTATTGCAGCTGATATTGAAGTACTACTATGTCCTGTATCAAAAAAATCATACTTACTTTCTATTCTTTTAGGAAAACCACTTAATCCATAGTATTGTCTTAGTGTTGTAAAATCATCCTTTCTCTCAGTTATAAGCTTATAAACATAACTCTGATGCCCTACATCCCATATAACTTTATCATTGTCGAAATTAAAATTTCTAAAGAGTGCAAGTGTTAATTCTACAACGCCTAAATTTGAAGCAAGATGTCCACCTGTTTTTGATATACTATCAATTAGAAAATCTCTAATTTCTTGTGCTAGAATTTCTAAATCTCCATCTTTTAAATCTTTTATCTTATATTTCCCCTTAGAATCATTTAATATCTCTATCATTTAAATATCAAATCCTTTTCAACTAATTTTTTCTCTCAAGTAATATCAAAGTTAATTCCTTTAGAATTTCAATATTTCCCTCTATACTGTTTAACAATTCTATACATTCATTTGTTAAATCTTCACATAAGATTTGACACTTTTCCAACCTATATAGAGATATGAAATTAGTTTTTTCATTTTCAATATCGCTATTTGCTGTTTTACCTAAGATTTCTGTTGTCTGTGTAACGTCTAAAACATCATCTTTTATCTGAAAAGCAAGCCCTAGCTTTTCTCCAAATAAAGATAATTTCTTTATATCACTCTCTTTAGCGTCTGCCATAATAGCACCTGATAAAATAGAAGCTTTTATAAGTGCTCCTGTTTTATTTTCATGCATATAATTAAGTTCATCTAAAGTTAATTTTTCACCTTTTCCTTCAGATTGTATATCTACAATCTGCCCTCCAATCATCCCATCTGCTCCTGCTGCATTTGATATTACTTTTGAAGCTTTTAAAGCATTTTTACCATGCTCTAAAGAATAATCAAAAAGTATATTCATTGCTTCATTTAAAAGAGCATCTCCTGCAAGTATTGCTAAAGCATCTCCAAAGACAATATGATTTGTCGGTTTACCCCTTCTTAAAACATCATTATCCATTGCTGGAAGATCATCATGTATTAAAGAATATGTATGAATCATCTCCATAGCCATAGCTATTGGCATAACTTCATTCATGTCTTTCTTATATATCCCATAAGTAAGCAATGTTAAAATAGGTCTAATTCTTTTTCCACCTATTTTGATACTGTATGCCATTGCTGCATATAGTTCTTTATTATAGCTACCTTTATCTTCAAAGTATTTTTCAAGAGATAAATCAATTTTATCCTTAAGGTTTATTAAACTCATTATTCTTCTCCTCCGAAGTTTTGTTCTGCACCATTATTTACTATTTTAATTTTTCCTTCTACAGAATTCAACTTTTTATAAAGTTTATTTAAAAGTTTTATGCCTTCTTCATAATTTTTTATTGATTCATCTAACGATAATTCGCCTTTTTCCATGTTGCTTATTACCTCTTCTAACTTTTCATAAGTTTCTTCATAACTATCTATTTTTCTAGCCATAGATTCACCTCTATTTTAAAATTTCAAATAACCCCTTTGCTTCTCCATCACTCATTTTAATGTTAATTTGTTCATTTTTTGTAAGATCATTTATTTTATTTAAAACTCTACCATTTTCATCACTTACAATAGAAAATCCCCTATCTAAAACATTAAGCGGATTTACACTAGCTAACAATTTATTACAAGTTGATATTTTATTTTTTTCCACTTCTATTTTAGCTAGCATAAGTTTATTTAAACTTTCACCTATAAAATCTAAATTTTGTTTTTCTTTTTTAACTATTTTACTTGGCTGGTTGTTTTCAAGTATTTTTTGCATATGAGAGAGGCTTATATTTTCTCTTTCTATAATTCTAACCATATCTCTTTTTAAAATACTCTCAAAACCATTAATTTTTCTTTTTTCATCGTCAATAACCGGAACACTCATTTCAGCTGCAGCTGATGGTGTAGGAGCTCTAAGATCACTTACAAAATCACAAATTGTAAAATCAGTTTCGTGACCAACAGCTGATATGACAGGAATTTTACTATTAAAAATTTCATAAGCGAGTTCTTTATCATTAAAAGCCCAAAGCTCTTCTATTGATCCTCCACCACGTCCAATTATTATTGTATCAACATCATTTTTTCTATTAAAGTACTGAATTGCATCTATTAAAGTTTCCTCAGCTGCTATTCCTTGCACTTTAGCTGGATAAATAATAATATCAACAAGTTTATTTCTTCTTCTAATAACTTGTATAATATCTCTTACTGCAGCACCTGTTGGTGATGTTATTACACCTATCCTTTTTGGATACTTTGGTATTTTTCTTTTATAAACTTCCTCAAAAATCCCTTTTCTTTCTAACTCTTTTTTCATTTTCTCAAACTTTTCAAACAATTCACCAATTCCAAGATTTGATATCTCTCTACAATAAAGTTGATAACTTCCTTCTTTTATATAAACTGAAAGTCTCGCTTTAATGCTTACCTCTATACCATTTTCCATTAAAAAATTTAAATTAACTGCGTCACTTTTGAACATAACGCAGTTAATCTTACTTTCTCCATCTTTTAATGAAAAATATATGTGACCACTTGAATGAAACTTTAAGTTTGATACTTCACCTTTTACAGAGAGATTGTTCATTATAAAATCATTATCAACTATTCTTTTTAAATAATTACTGACCTCTGTAACCGTTAAAGTTTTTAATTTCATTTAATTCATTCCCTCACAAAGATTTTTAAATAATAATGTTGTAGTTAGGGCACCTACTCCACCAGGAACTGGTGTTATAAGACTTGCCTTATCTTTTACATCTTCAAAGTTAACATCTCCTGTTATTTTCCCTTCAAACTTTGTTGTTCCAACATCAAGAACAACTGCATTCTCACCAATATATGAACTATCAATAAAATTCGGTCGACCAATAGCCACTACAACTATATCCGCCCTTTTTGTAATTTCTTTTAAATTTTTAGTTCTTGAATGACTTATTGTAACCGTCGCATTTTCATTTAAAAACATTTGAACAAGAGGTTTTCCAACTATATTACTTCTTCCTACTATCACTACGTTTGCACCCTCAAGATTTATATTATAACTTTTTAATAATGTTATAACACTGTAAGGCGTACATGGTTTATAACTTTTTTCACCCTTATAAAATTTTCCTACTGTTCTTTCTGATAAACAGTCTATATCTTTATTAGGATTTATTAAATTAGTAATTTTATATTCATCTATATGTTTAGGAAGAGGTAAAAGTAACATTATTCCATTTACCTCATCATTAACATTTAATTCTTCTATTAAAATTTCTAATTCTTTTTGCTCTATATTTTCTGATAATCTTATTTTCTCAAATTCAATACCTAAATCATTAGCTATTTTTTCTTGGAAATTCTGATAATATATAGAGCCTCCATCTTCTCCTACTAGTATAGATGCTATTTTAGGAAGATATTTATTTTCTTTCTTTAAATTTTCTACAAATACCCTTATATCTGATTTTAATTCTTCAGATACTTTTTTACCATCGATTATTGCCCCCATAAACTCAAACTCCCATCTTTTAATTAATTCATTGACTTTTTATAAATCTTATCTAACATTCCATTTATGAATGAAACTGATTTTTCATCTGAAAAAGCTTTACAAAGTTCTATTGCTTCATTTATAGCTACTTTAGCTGGAATATCATCTTCTTTATATAATAACATTTCATATACTGCTACTCTAGCTATTGCAAGATTTACCTTTGAAACTCTTCCTATTTTCCAATTCATTAAATTTTCTGCTATATTAGTATCTATTAAATCTTTCTCTCTCATTATTCCTATTAGACATGATTTTATGTATCTTAAGTCTATTCCATTTTTGTCAATCTCCTCATTTTCCATGAATGAATCGAAGACCTCTCCTGCACTTTCTTTTGTCATCTCCATTTGATAAACTAATTGCATTAAATATTCTCTTGATTTTTTTCTGTTCATAATTCTCCTCCTAGGTTTCAGTTACTTTTAACTACATCTTAGTTAGTTATATATTATCTTACCCTATTTTGTCAACAAGCAAACACCCTCTGTAAGTCAGAGGGTGTCTATTATTTCTCTTTAATTTCATTCTCTTCTTCATTCTTTAAAATGACGATATTTTGAACAATAACATTAACTAACTTAACATTAAGACCTGTAATTGCTTCAACAGTTTTCTTGATATTCTCTTGAACTTCAACAACTACACTTGGAATATTCACTCCATATTTTACTGCTAATCCTATTTCTATTACAGCAGCTTCTGCATCCATATTTACTTTAACAGATTTCGCAAGATGCTTTCTATTTTTTATCTTATGTGTTAGTCCTTTTGTATCTACTTCAACTATCCCATCTATTTCAGAAGCAGCAATAGCTGATATAACGCCTATTACCTCATCAGAAATTTTAACTATTCCGAGGTTAGTATTCTCTTTATTCATTTGATCCATAAAAGTGAACCCTCCTACTTTAGTTTTAACCACTAAAACTTGTTAATTATGACTACATTATATCAAATATGCTATTACAATACAATTAATTATTTAGCTTCAATCTGCACATCATAAACCTTAGAAACATTTTTCACAATATCTTGAATCTCTATAACTTGTTCTTCTTTAAGTGCATCTGACTGTGCTACAACTACTCTAGCCTTATCTCCATCAAGGAAACAGATAGCATCTTTATATCCTTTGCTTTTTATATTTAATTCTATTCTACTTTCTAAATCTCTATTTGTAGTTTTCTCTGATAATTTTTCTGTTGCAGAATCCTTTTGATCTTTTGAAGTATTTTCATCTGCTATTATAGCCTTTAATGTTTGAATTGCTTTATCATCTTCTTGCTCTCTTATACTTCTTGTTTCATAAAAATAATCTGAACTTTTTGTTTCAGCCCCTTTATCTTTTTCTACACTTTCTCCTTGTTCTTTCATTGTAAGAGCTAAATCTCCATCTGAAAGTCTACTATTTACATTCTGAGCAAGAGCCCCAACGCCTAAAATTAAAACCATCAAAGTTATTATTATCATTGCTTGTTTACTGTTTATACCCTTATTATTCATTCTCTATACCCCCATAATTATGTTTTATTTACTTTTTCCTTCCATTGGAAAAATACTTACATCTTCCAATCTTATGTCATACAAACTAGAAATCGCTTTACTTATTTCATACTTGATTTTACTATCTTCAGCACCCTGTGCTACAACCATAACACCTATAACTTCTGGTTTTTTAGTTTCTAAAATATATGGTGCATTGCCTTGATTATCATTTTTCATAACTATTTTGTCGCCATCAACTATTTCACTATTAACTCTTTGCCCCCCTTCACTATCTGTTTCTTGTGTTTTGCTTTCTTTACTATCATTATCTTTAGCTGGTACTTTTATAGCACTGCCACCAAATCTTAGCTTAACTTCAACTTCTCCAACACCATCTATTTTTGTCAAAATATCCTTAAGTTCCTGTGTTTCTGCTTGTTCATATTTATAATCAATAGTTGGAACTTCTGTAAAGCTATCTTCTGCATTACTATTTAAATTATTCTTTTCACTCTTAGATATATTATTTATATCTTGTAAATATGACAAAGAAAAACTAGCAAAAATCAAGACTAAAACAATAATTACTAAAGGTGCTATCTTTTTATTTTTTGTTATTTTTTCTAATAACGAATTTAACTTATCCTTGTTCATATTACCCCTCCATAACATATATTAATTCTTCATTTATATTAAGTTCTTTGCTTAAAACTTTTTTAATTTCTTTTGAAATTTCTGTTTCCTCAGTTTTTTTTCCTATTTGAACTTTTTCTACCACATTCTCACTTTTACTTTTAGTTTTTATATTTATAGCTTTCATATCCATTTCAAATGTTTCTAAATTAACTTTTCCATCAATTGAAACTGTAAACTTCAAATCACTAAACTTATCTTCAAGTACCTGCTTACAATTATCTTCTAATCTCTTTATAATAAAAGATGTACTACTCTCACCTTCATAAAAACTTTCTTTTTGTGTACCAAATTCATTATCAATTGCATTATGAATTTCTCTAGTAAGGTCTTTTTCAGAATTAAATATTTTTATTATAGGAGTAAGCATTACAGCTAGTACAATTAGAGATAAAATAAAATTTTGATATTTTTTAAGACTATTTTCTGGAAGTATAAGCTCCACTGCTACAATAAAAATGCTTATGGTTGTAAGTGTTATAACAAATTCTTTTAAATATTCCATATACTATCCTCCTACAACAAACCTTCCTGCTGATGCCATAATTGCAATAATTATAAAAAACATTACACTTATACTTACAACACATCCTAAAACCATTGTCATTGCATCTCCAACTGAATCAATTACAGATACCATTCTACTATCAGCAACTGGTTGTACAACTGCTGATATAACTCTATACGCAAATATCATCATTATCATTTTTATTACAGGATATAAAATTATTCCAATAACAACTATTAATCCAACAGAACTTATTGCATTTTTAAGCACAAGTGAATATCCTGCAACTGTTGTGATTGCATCTGAAAATGACTTCCCAACAATAGGAATAAAGTTATCCACTGCAAATTTAGCAGTTTTAAGTGTCACTGCATCTATTGTGGTTGCACTAATACCTCTTATAGCTATAATTCCAACAAAGATAGTTAATACTATTCCTTGTGACCACATAGCAACTTGCTTTACGAGCTTACACACATTACTAATCTTATGTTCACTAGTAAGATTATTTACAAACTGTAAAACAAAATACATAAGAATCATTGGAAATATAAAATCTATATAAATTTTAGGTGTTACTGAGACTAATAAAACTACTACTGGATCTATAGTTACTGCAGAAGTAATTCCACCTGCTGTTGAAAGTAAAAATACTAATACAGGCATCAAAACAACCATAAAGTCTATAAGCATTTGTATTACATCTTTTGCTATATTCAAACCTAATATAAAACTGCTAGTTAAAAGCATTATTGTTAATGCATAACATGCAAAAAATGAAATATTCGAGACACTTCCACTACTAAAAGCACTCTGTAAGTTTTTAAGAAGAGCACTCAATAATGCTATTACTAAGACAGATATAAGAAGTTTAAATACCATCCCTACTTCTCTAAACATATAAGAAACTATACCTTTTAAAATAGTTTCTATTTCTACTGGCGACTCACCTGTTTCTAAAAATTTATCAACGTATTCTCTTACAGACATTCCCCCAAGTAACTCACTCTCTAAATTAAGTTCATTAACATAATCATAAAATTTTTCTATACTTTTATTTGACTCTAGTTCTTTTTTTGTATCTTCAAATGTAGTTTTTGGATTTGTTTCTTCTGCTATAACTGGAAGTGAAACTCCAATGAAAATCACTAAAAAACATAAGACAAATTTCATAATTTTTTTATTCATAAGCCACCTACAATATTTTTAAAATAGAGTTTAAAACTGCTGCAAGTATAGGTATTGCTAATGCTAATATTAATATTTTTGCAGCAAACTCTACCTTAGATGCCAATATACTAGAACCAGCATCCTTACAAAGCTCTATACAAAATGATGCTATATAGGATATTCCCAATATTTTCATAACTATCTCTATATAAACAATATCTATCCCTGCTTTTGTTGCCATATCTCTTATAAAAAGAATAATCTCTTGAAGTTGCGGAACCATAAATATAAAAACTGCTATTCCTGCTGCTAAAACGACTCCAAATGCTATAGCACTCTTACTCTCTTTTAGCAATATATAGAAAAACAAAGCAATAAATATAAAGGTAACTATTTTAATTATTTCCATAACTATCACCTATAACAAAAACATAGTTTTCACTGAATTAAATAAATTACTAATAAGTCCAATAACCATAGTAAGAATTATTATTATTCCAGTTAAATTAATTAAAGTTGCTATCTCTCCTTTTCCACTTGATGATAATACCTTATCTAAAATAACCAGCATTATCCCAACTCCACCTAATTTAAAAATTAAATCTAACTCCAAATTTACTTCCCCCATTCTTTAAATATTTAAATTAAAAAAATAGCTATCATTATCCCAATACCAACGCCTAGAGTTTTATACATTTTACAATTGTTCCTATAATCTTTTTCTGCAATTTCTATAACTCTATCAAGTTTCTCTTTTGCAAGTAAAAATATTTGTCCTTGCCCTGATATATCTGTATCTCCTAATGATTTTGACAAATCAAGAATTATATTATAATCCTCTTTTGTCATAGCCATTTGATTAGTTTGATTATTAAGTGAGTATACAAAAGCTCTATTTACATTTTCCACTTCACCCTTCATTAAAAGTTCAGAAACTTCTGCAAATAAATCACTTATTGCTCCTTCTGACTTATTTGAAATTCCTGCTAAAACCTCTGGAATTGGTTTATAGCTATATAATATTTCATTTTCCATATCTATAAGACTTCTCATCAATTCAGACAGCTCTAAGTACCTTTGTTTAAATCCCTCTCCATATAGATATCCAATAAAACTACATAATATTACTATTAAAATCAGTATAATTATCTTAAACATTTCCTCCTCCAAATCTATACATCATAAACTGCTTCTATACTCCCTGCTCCATTTTTAGCACTTAATACTATAACTTTTTTTATTAATCCTTGATCTAGAATATTTCTAAAAACTTCTCTTTTGTATAAATCTTCAATATCATTCCCATGTAATGTACAGATAATATTTACTCCTGAGTTATACGCCATAACTATTCCTTCTATATCTGATTCACTTCCAATTTCATCGCAAACAATAACATCTGGTGACATTGTTCTTATAGCCATCATAAGACCTTCATCTTTTAAACAATTATCATAAACATCAGTTCTTTCACCAACCTTCATTTGTGGAACTCCCCTATAACATGATGCTATTTCACTTCTTTCATCTATAATTACTACTCTTTTCCCCTTTAAAGATAAAGGACTATAACCATCGGAAATATTTCTACTTATATCTCTTAAAAGTGTTGTTTTCCCACATCTTGGCGGTGATATAATAAGAGTATTTTCAATTCTTCCATTCAAAACTATATGTTTCATGACTTTATTAGAACATCCTATAATCTCTCTAGCTACTCTTATATTCAGTGAACTTATATGCTTTATTGTTTTTATCATTTTATTTTCTATTACACACTGACCAGCAAGTCCAATTCTATGCCCACCTTCGATAGTTATGTACCCCTGTCTCACTTCTTCTTCAACTGCATATAAGGAATAGTTGCTTATTTTTTGAATTATCATTTTTATATCCTCATTTGTAACAACATATGGCTTTATAACTTCTTTTCCTTTAACTATCATTCGAAGATTTTTACCAATATTAAGTCTTATTTCCTCTACACCAGTCTTCTCACTAATTGAAAAAAATTTTGTAGATATACTTTGTGGTAGAAGCCTAAGAATTTTTTCCATTTACTCCCTCCTTCCCATCTCTTTAAATTAATACTACTTTACATAAAAAAATATTCCTTGAAATAAAAAAAACTCTACAAAAAATTATGTAGAGTTAAAACAAAAAAAGGATATCTTATTTGATACCCTTCTTACATTAGTTTATTTGATTTGTACAATATGGACATGAAATTTTTTCTTTATTTTTAAGCACTGAATTTTCAACATATATTGGCTTACTGCAGCTTTGACATTTAACTTCAACGTATTCATCTTCTGCTTCCTCTAATTCTTCAAAACTCATTTCTTCAAAAAGCTCTTCTTGAACATTTGATAAATCATCATTTATTAATGCTACATCTTCAGTAACAGTTTCTAAATTAACAGTTATTCCTTCTATGTTATCAAATAATCCATTTACAACTTCTAAAAGTTTACGATTAAACTCATTGTCTAAATCTTTGTTATTATCTAAAATAACTTTTAAACTAACTAAATTTTCACGAATATTATCCACTTTATACACTTCCTCATATTAAATATGCTAAGTCCTTAAAGGACTTAGCATTATAAAATTAATTATTTTATTCTTTCCATGTACTCACCAGTTCTTGTATCAACTCTGATAACATCTCCTTGTTCTACGAACATAGGTACCATTGTTGTAGCTCCTGTCTCAAGAGTAGCTGGTCTTAAAGCATTGTTTGCTGTATTACCTTTGACAGCCGGATCACATTGTGTGATTTCTAATTCAACAAAGTTTGGTGCTTCAACTGAGAAAGCTTCCCCTTTGTAGAATTTAATTATAGCTGACATATTCTCTTTTAAGTACTTAATAGCTGTTTCAACTTTTTCAAAATCAAGTGGAATTTGCTCATATGTTTCATTATCCATGAAGTAGTATAACTCTCCATCTGAATAAAGATATTGCATCTCTTTTCTCTCTATTACAGCTTCTTGTAATTTATCTGTTGGGTTGAATGTTCTATCAACTGCCCCACCTGCGATAACGTTTCTTAACTTAGTTCTTACAAATGCTGCACCTTTTCCTGGCTTAACGTGTAAGAATTCTAATACTGTAAAAACTTGTCCATCAATCTCAAAAGTTGTTCCTTTTCTTATATCACCTGCTGATATCATTAAATATCCCTCCAAAATCTATAAATTCATTTATAGTATAACCTTAATCTCGTGATTCATACACAAACTATATGTACTATATGAAATTTTACTATAAATAACTTGATAATAATTCCTGCCTTATGCAAAGCAACACTCTTAATTCTATCAAATAGTAATTCTAAATGCAATTAAATTAAGAAATATTCTCTATACTTTATACTTAATATCGCATTTAATCATATTGTAGGTATTTAAGGTAATTTAAACCTTATAGAATTGTATTGTATTTATTATACCATCATCTTTAAACTTTTTCACTTCATAATCGTAATATACTACACATAATTTTTGATTATCTCTAATTCCACTTGCACTAAACATATTTTTTCTTTTATCATAACTAATTATTACATCAAAATTTTTATATCCTTCTGCATAATAATTTTCAATTAACTCGTTTTCAGTAATATTTTTTTTAATCACTTCCTCAGTGAAACTTGTTAAGGCCATTCCTATTTTTATTTCTGTTTCTTTTGTAAACTCACTTTGATTAATACTTGCATCGATAAACTTCTTTTTATCTTTTTCGACCTCAAATATCATAAGCCCTATGAATGCTAATAATCCTAAAAACATACTTAATTGTAATACAACATACCCTTTTTTATTTTTCATATACCCCTACATCCTTATACCCATTTTTAAAAATATACTCAATGTATAAAACATTTAAATTTTCACTTATATTAAATTCTTTAACATCATGATTAACACTTGTTAACTTCATTAAGTTTCCATTCTTATCATATCTTTTTACTATAAGACCAGTATTTTTATCCATATCTATTCGATATAATTCATTTCTATTTTTAGCTTCTTTAATAGATAAATATTTTTGTCCTACTATTATTGATGTTTCTATAGATGCTTCTGTCCCTGGCTCCTCTACATATTTTTTTATAGTATCATTTAATTCTATAAAATTAATTTTATTTTGAAGTTCTACTTTTTCTTCATTATAATTTTTAAACAAGAATACTCCTATATTCATTATAGGTACAAGTAGAACCCCCACAAGCGCAATATACACAACTACTTCTAAAATCAAATATCCTTTTTTCACTTTATTCCTACGCATTTTAATTTATCTACCTCTACTCTATATTCATCTTTATATATTTGTATATTAATAGATTCATCATTTATATCAGAAAAATCAACATAAACCTCTTCTAATTCACCTAATTTTTCTTCAATAAAATCTATATTTATTAAGCTCCTAATCTGATATTGTTTTGCACTTAAATTTTTTTCACCTGCTAAATTTTTAATTCCATCAAAAGATATATTTCTACAAAACTCTTTCTTTAAAGCTTCTAAAATTTTAAAACTTTCTTCTTTTTCCAAAGCCTTAGTATTTAAATTCATAGCTGTAGAAAAACTACTCCATACGCAAATTAGCATAATACTAACAATGGCAAATCCAACTGTAAGTTCTAAAAGTAAATAACCTTTTTTATTTTTATATATGCATTTTTTTACACCTTGTACAACTCTGTATCTCATATACAACCTTTCCATCATCCTCTAAAATAATTTTAAAATCATTTTTTATTTCACCATTTTGAATAACTATTTCTTTATTCAAAAAATTCCCTGTGTTAATTTCTAAAAAAGAAAGTTTAACGCTATCCTTTGTATTTTTATCATAAATCTGATTTTTTGCAACGCCAAGTGGATTATATAGTTTTTTATTACTAGATTCTATAGTTTTAAGTATTATAAATTCCTTCACACTCTCTAGCTCTCTTTCATATGCTATTTTCTTTTGTTTGGATTTATAATAAGATACACTACCCATAAATATTAGTGAAACAACTGATAAAAGTGCTAGATAAACAACAGTTTCAATTAATGTTACTCCCTTTTTATACATAATGCATATACTCATACATTGGAACAAATACAATAAGCATTAACCCAAGTACCATAACCCCTAAAAAACATATACTTATTGGCTCAACTTTAGATACATAACTTTTTAATTTTTTCGAAAAATTATTCTCTAAGATATCCAAAAGCCTTGCCATTGTAGTATCTAGCTTACCACTTTTTTCACCACTTAAAATAAAACTTTTACTCACATCTGAAATTACATCTATTTTTTCTATCGCATAATATACATCAGTTCCACTTCTTAAAGAAACTAATATATCATTTATATATTCTCTAGTGTGATTCTCTGCAATAGAATGTGATAACCTTTCTAATGCATATACAACAGGTATTCCACTTTCTAAAACAAGCTTCAATATACCTACAAGATTAATTTCTTTATATCTTTTCCTAAGAGTAAACCTACTAAAAACATCTCTTGTTTTCAACTTTTTCTTTAATACGCAGTATATGATAAAAACTAAAAATAAAATTATGCTTGTGAAAACATATATATTATTTTTTTCAAAAAATTCATTTATAAAAATCAAAACTGTTGTTATCCCACTCATTTTGACATCTAGACTCTCATACATAGAAACTATATTAGGAAGAACAATATCTAAAAACAAAATAAATACTATAAATACAGCTATAAAAATAAATTTAGGATACATAAGTGCTTGCTTCACTTCATTTGTGAGTTTTAATTTTTTCTCAAAATGCAAAGTCATATTACTCAAAACTTTTTCTACTCTTCCACTTTGCTCTGCTACAAATAACATATCAGCAAATACAGATGTATATAGCTCTTCCTCTTCTAGAAAAGCATTTGCTATTCCTTCGCCCTCATTTATTCTTTTCGCTACCCTTTGAATTGATTTTTTATATTCATTATTTGAAAGCCCTGTATTTATAAGCTCAAGGGCTTTTACAAATTTTATACCTGCTGATATATATGTTTCAAGACTAGATGAAATATATACTATACTTTCATAATCTATTCTTGGTTTTCTTTTTAAATTAATCACTAAGCCCCTCACTTTCCTTAAATAGCATATAATCCTCAAAAGTTATTTTTCCCTCAATCAAAAGTCTTTTAAGTGCTTTAATCATCTGCTTTCCCCATGGAATATCGCTATCTTTATATTTAGTTAAATCTATAACTTCCGCAATTACTGTTCTATTAGAATAACCTGTTTCATTACAATTAGAACATCCAATATTTTTGTATAATTTTTTTCTCTCGCCATCAATTTCATAATTATATTCCTTTTTACATTTTTCACACAAAACTTTAATGAGCCTTTGTGTTATAATTCCCACAAGTGCCTCATCAAGCAAATACTTATCTACTCCCATATTTAAAAGTCTATAATATACTTCATTGCCTGCAGATGTATGAATTGTTGACAAAACTTTATGTCCTGTTATAGCAGATCTTGTTGCCATTTTTGCAGTTTGTTCATCTCTAATTTCGCCTACAAGAATCACATCTGGATCTTGTCTTAAAATATGTTTTAAAGCTCTATGAAAATCAAATCCCACTCTTTCATTTACATTGCTCTGAGTTATATTTTCAAGATCAAATTCAACAGGATCTTCAACAGTACAAATATTAAGCTTAAATTTATCTAATTGATTTAAACATGCATAAAGTGTTGTTGATTTTCCTGAACCAGTTGGTCCATTAACTATAATCATTCCTTTTTTAAACTTTAACAATCTTTCTAAACTTTGTAGTTGCTCTTTGTCAAAATTAAGATTTTCTACTCTATTTAAGTTTGCATCTTTATAAAGTATTCTTAAAACTAACTTTTCTCCATTAGTTGTAGGAATACTAGAAACTCTAACATCATATATCTCAAGTCCAAGCTTTACTGACATTTTTCCATCTTGTGGTTCAAGTCTATTTGCAATGTCCATAGCTGATAAAACCTTAATTCTATTTATAATTGAGTGATATTCATCTTTTGATAATCTATTTACTTCAACTAAATCACCATTTATTCTATATCTAATATTCGCATAATATTTTTCTGGTTCTATATGTATGTCACTACTTCCTTTCAATATAGCATCATTAATCATCTTATCTAATTCTTTTTCTACATAATTATCATTTATTAAAAATTTTTCACGCTCTGTCTGATATTCTTTGATCATTATAGCAACTTTCTTCTTGTCAATCTCTTTAAATTTAATCTCTCTTGAAAAAACTAAATTCAAATAAAGTTTTTTATCTATTGTTGCTTTGTCTGTAAGTGCAATAAGCTTATCATCTTCATCTCTCGCAATGACTAAATTAAGCTTATTTACCATAGTTTTAGGAATTCTTCTCATTGATTTTGTATCTACTATTTCTCTTGTAATATTCACCTTACTCACTCCTCTTTAGTAAAATTATTGACAAGCATTCTTATTTTAAACATAAAAAAAGGACAAACAAGAAATTTTCTTATTTATCCAATATCATATATATTCCATTTTGATTTTCTAATAAATTTGTACTATCTTCCTCTACATCATAATAATAAACTTTTCCTGTAATATCAGAAAAATATATTTTTCTATCATCAGCTAAAAGTCTACTTTTACGACCTAAACTTTTAGGAAAATCAAAAGTTAATCTTTTAAATTCATTCGTATCTAAATCAATAAAATACAAATTCAAATCACTATTTTCAAGAGCACTTATAAACACTTTATTTTTATATAAAATTGCATCTTCTACATAATTAAAATTACTACTTATATTATTTATTTCATTTGTTTCAATATCTAAAACATATACATCTGAGCCCTCTTGGTTAACTTCAATCATAAGAATTTTACTATCTGATATCACTTCTAATGAACTCATAAACTTACCCATTATTTCATTAATTAATTTATAAGTTCCATTTTCTATATCATAAATAAAAACTCCACTAACTTTATTTTCTATATCTGAACCATACAAAACAAGAGTTTTATCATCTATAAATTTAATTAAATCTCCTGATATTAAAATATCTTCAGGTAAAACAGAACTTTCTTGCGTTTTATTATTTATAAGATTATATCTCACAATGTTATCCTTATTACAAGTTTTGTAAAAAGTATATGATCCATCTTTACTTAAATAAACAAAATCTAATCTATCTTTTAATAAAACTTCTTGTTTTCCTTTTTTAGATATTATATTAAGATATTTTTCACTATCATTATAATTTGTAAAAATTGAAATATCAGCTTTATCATTATAAGCTAATAAGTTTCCTTCTCCCTCTAAATTTGCCTCTATAAACTTACCTTTATCTAAATATCTATACTTTTCTTCTCCATCTTTTATATCTATAACCAAATTATCTTTAATATCTATTTGACTTACCCGTTTTTCCACATTATCATTTTTAGAACACCCATATAAACCACTAACTCCTATCACTAAAAGTAATAGCATAACACTATAGCTTCTTTTCAACTTTCTCCCCCACTAAAAGTAAATTTTCTACAAATTCAATTTTGTATCTCTAACATAAATTATTATAGCATTAATATTATTATTTTTATCATTTAAAGTAATAACTTAATATTTATTTTAGAATTTAGCAAAAATTATTTAGATTTTTAATTTTTGCCTTTTAAAATTTCCTTTGAAGCTAGTTAAATGTTATACTAGTTTTAAGCTAACAAACTTCAACTAAGTAGTAAGATATCCTTTTATTACTTAATCGAAGTTATCTAGAAGCATGTGTTTCTTTGTTTCTAACATTAAAACACTAGCTATCAGATAAAGCTAAGAAAGGAATGATTTTTATGGCTTTAGATGGTATTTTTATGTATAATCTAACAAATGAATTAAAAGAAAGTCTCATAGGCTCTAAGATAGATAAAATCAACCAGCCAGAAAAAGATGAAATTATACTTACTATAAGAGGTAAAGAAAATAAAAAACTTCTTATCTCTTCAAGTGCAACATATCCTAGACTTCACTTTACTAAAATTGCAAAAGCTAATCCACTAAAAGCACCAACTTTTTGTATGCTTATGAGAAAATACCTTTGTGGTGGTAGAATTCTTGATATTACTCAACTTGATTTAGATAGAATTCTTACTTTCAAAGTTGAAACAAAGGATGAACTTGGATATGAAAGTGTATATAATCTTATAATTGAAGTTATGGGAAGACATAGTAATATTTCTCTTGTACGTGAAAGAGATAACAAAGTTATGGAATCTATAAAACATCTTAATGCTAGTCAAAATAGCTACAGAGTTTTATACCCCGGGGTTGATTATGTTTATCCTCCCGCTTCAACAAAACTTAATATATTCAACTTCACTTTTGATGAACTTGTAAATTTCTTCAAAGAAAATCAATTAGAGTTTAATAAAAAATTCTTCTCAAACCTTTTAACTGGATTTGGAAAAGGCTATTCTGAAGAGCTTTTTAATAAATATATTAAAACAGTTGATAGTGAACTTGTTTTAAATCTTCTGTTTGATTTCTTGCAAAAAGAAAAAGAAATTCTTCTAAAAGATAATAAAAATATAATTTTCTCTAAAGATGGAATTATTAAAGATTTTTACTGCAAAGATCTTGAAATTTATTCTGACTATAATAAAGAAGAAATTGAGACAACTAGTGAACTTCTAGAAGTTTTCTATTCAAAAAAAGATAAACAAGATAGACTTACAGCTAAGAGCGTAAATATTCAAAGACTTGTAAACACAAATATTGATCGTTGTACTAAAAAAATTAAAATTCTTGAAAATACATTGAAAGATTGTGAGAAAAAAGAAGATTATAAAATCAAAGGTGAGCTTTTAACTTCTTATATCTATAACTTCAAAAAAGGTGATAAAGAAACCACTGTATTAAACTACTATAATGCAGATGAAGAAGAATATCTAACTATTCCTCTTGATATAAATAAAACGCCTTCTGAGAATGTACAAAAGTACTTTAAAAGATATACAAAGCTTAAAACTGCGGAAATAGAAGCACTTCATCAATTAGAACTTGCAGAAAATGAACGTAATTACTTATATTCAGTTTCAACTAATCTTTCAAATGTAGATAACTATTCTGAAATAGATGAAATTAAAAATGAATTAATAGAATCATCTTATATAAGATTTAGAAATACAGGCAAAAAGAAAAAGAAAGAAAAGATGTCAAAGCCACTTCACTTTAAATCAAAAGAAGGAATTGACATCTATGTTGGTAAAAATAACATACAAAATGATCTTTTAACTTTAAAAACATCAGATAAAAGATATACTTGGCTTCATACAAAAGAAATTCCAGGTTCTCATGTAGTTATAGCTGCATTTGATTTCTCAGATGAAACTCTTTTAGAAGCTGCAAATCTTGCTGCTTTTTATAGTAAGGGTCAAGGAAGCACTAAAGTGCCTGTAGATTATACATTAATTAAAAATATTAAAAAACCTTCAGGTGCAAAACCAGGTATGGTTATATACTCAACAAACAAAACATTATATATTGACCCACCAAAGGTCATAGAAACAGAAAGAGTAAGCGATTAAGCTTACTCTTTTATTATTTATTTTCTTGTGCAAAATATTGGTAGTAATAACAAAGAAGTCTACCATTATAAAGTTTTCTATTTTTATTAGCCTTACCATTAACTATTTTTTCAAAACCTTTATAAGCTGTAATAATGTTAATATCCCAACCCGGTAAATCTCTTAAAATTTTCCCAAATCTTCTATTTATCATCTCAACTTCTTTTTCCTCACCAAGACGCTCTCCATAAGGTGGGTTACTTATTATAACTCCATGCTTCTTAGGTGTTGAAAACTCTGCAATATCTCTTCTTTGAAGTTATAGTGATAGGTCACTTTTTGAAGTTATCTCCAAGTTTTCCCCCACTTCACACCGCACGTGAGTGTTTCCAGCTCATACGGCGTTCCAACGATTTATAATTTCAAATTAACTATCTAAATTTACTACTCACTACCTATAGGTAGCTTTCCTCCAAGTCTGCTTTTAGGAATTGTATCCTTTAGCATCTATTAGTCTTACTCGAACCTTGAAATATTTAGACATTTAATTATTTATATTTACAAACCGTCTAGTGGCTATTGCTAAAATATCATTACAATATTTATTATTGCTTCATGCCACCACTCTCACTTGGATTAAGATAAGTTATACTTATTGTTTTCCTTATCAATACTTCATAGGGAGCAAACCCTCCATATTCCAAGCTTTCCTTGTTCCATCATTACTATCTTTTCATATATCCGTAGGTCATCGGTATAAGCCTGTAAGCTTGATAATGCCTTTAACATTATATGGATTTTCATAATATAGAATCTTACTCATCCACACTTACCTCACAACTTAGTTGATATATTCATTTCTGAATATCAGAATTTTAGACCCGTACATTCCCGATTTCGTCAGTTATTTTTAACATCCTAACCATAGATATTTTATAGACCCTAGCCCTATCATATACTCGACTACCTCTAGTTCGCATTTCGTGTAG
>JBOGAY010000194.1:0-5415 GCA_051655925.1 Sarcina sp.
ATATACAAAAAAATTATATGATATAAATGATAAGTTAATAGATATTCAAGAAGCTCAAATCAAAGGTGAAGAGTGTGAGAATGATATAGATATTACAATGAAAGATTTTGAAGAGCTTATAAGTACTATACATGAAGTAGTTTTTAGAATACAAAATATGCTTAAAATAAATTGGAAATATACTGTTAGTAATTTAGAAAAACAAAATTAGCGTGGTTGATAAATTGAAATTAATTGAATAAATTACCATTTAGTATTAAAATAAATTTAGAATTTAGAGATGTAAAAATTTAGAAGAGGTGATTTATTGGATAGTAAGAAGAACTTTTATCCACCTTATATTGTTTTAATTATTATATACTTATTTTTTATTATATTTGCATTTTTGGTTGATTCACCAAGTGAGATATTAGAGGGCTTTATTAAAATAGTTAAGTCGCCAGATATTTTAATTAGCGATTATATGGCTATTGGGGGGATAGGATCAACCTTAATAAATGTATCAATTACAGGAGGGTTTTGTTTAGTTCTTCTTATAAAAAATAAAGTTAAACCAAATGGTTCAACAATTATGGCTTTATGGTTAGTTACTGGTTTCTCATTTTTAGGGAAAAATATTTTCAATATAATTCCAGTTATAGTTGGAGTTTATTTATTTTCACGTTATCAAAAAGAACCATTTTTAAATTATATATTGGTTGCATTACTTGGAACTTCACTTGCACCAGTTGTAAGTCAATTGAGTTTTGGTTCAATATTTCCAATGGAACTTTCAATATTAATAGGAATAATTTTAGGAATAGTGCTAGGATTTATACTACCACCAATAGCATCATATTCAATCAAAGTACACAATGGATATAATTTGTATAATATAGGGTTTGCTAGTGGGCTTGTTGCTACACTTTTAATGTCAGTTTTTAGAGGTGTAGGAATAGATTTTGAAACTAGACTTTTATGGCATACTGGTGATAATTTTCTACTTTTTATATTCCTTTTTATAGTTTCTGCTTATTTAATATGTGTAGGAATAGTAAAAGGAGGGTTAGATAGGACAAAGTTTAAATTGCTATCAAATCAAAGTGGAAGACTTATTAGTGATTTTTATTTATTGTTTGGACCTATAACATATGTAAATATGGGAGTTTTATGTATGTTTTCAACTTTAATAGTTCTTCTTTTAGGTGGAGATTTAAATGGTGCAACAATTTGTGCAATTTTTACTATCGTTGGATTTGGGAGTTTTGGTAAAAATATAAAAAATATAACACCTGTTATAATTGGGGCTATTATAGGTGCTATTTTTATAGAGGGACCAATAAATAATCCTAATAATATGTTAGCGATTCTTTTCTCAACTTGTCTTGCACCAATTGCAGGAAAGTTTGGATGGAAAGTTGGTATTTTGGCTGGTATTGTTCATTTAAATATAGTTTCTAATATAGGGTATATACATGGTGGATTAAACCTTTATAATAATGGGCTTGCAGGTGGCTTTGTAGCAATGATATTAATGCCACTTATAACAACGTTTAAAAAGGAGTAATGGGTATGAAATTTACAGTTGAGAAAAATATAAGAATATTAGATGAGCTTGTAACTTATTATAATAAAATAGGCAATACTGATGTTCATATAGATATGAAAGAAGATGATGATAAACATTATCTTTCAATTTCAGGTGAAGTTAAAAATTTATCAGAAGATGAACTTTTGAATTTAAAGGTTTTATTAAGTACACCAAGACAACATGAGATAGAAGAATATTACTGGCAGCTTGGTGGAGAGATAAGTTTTGATTGTGAACTTACATTAGTAGGGATGATGATAGATGAGGCTACTATAAGTTATAGAGATAATATTTTAAGTATAAATTTGATGAGAATAGATTAAATAAGAAGTATATATTCTAAAAATGATAAAAATTCAAGGATATGTAAAAAAATGTTAACTTAGAGTTTACATAACTAACAATTAATTCGTTTAGTATAGAGTGTAGATGTTTAATTTTTATGGTTAAGGGGAATTTTATGAGCAAAATAAAAAAAGCAATTATACCAGCAGCGGGTCTTGGAACAAGATTTTTACCTGCTACAAAGTCACAACCAAAAGAAATGTTACCAATAGTTGATAAGCCAACTATTCAATATATCATAGAGGAAGCTATAGCTTCTGGAATTGAAGAGATTTTAATAATAACAGGAAGAAGTAAAAAGTGTATTGAAGATCATTTTGATAAATCAGTAGAGCTTGAACTTGAGCTTGAAAAGTCTGGAAAAGATGAAATGCTTAAAATGGTTAGAGAAATATCAGATATGGTTGATATTCATTTTATAAGACAGAAAGAACCTAAAGGACTTGGACATGCAATATATTGTGCTAAAACATTCGTTGGAGATGAGCCTTTTGCAGTACTTCTAGGTGATGATATTGTTTATAATGATGATGAGCCATGTTTAGGACAATTAATTAAGTGTTTTGAAGAATATAAAACGTCAGTACTTGGTGTACAAACAGTTTCTAAAAATGATGTTGATAAGTATGGTATTGTTGATTGTATTCCTATTGAGGGAAGTGTTTACAAAGTAAAAGGGCTTGTTGAAAAACCGGAAAAAGAAGTAGCACCAAGTAATATTGCTATTCTTGGAAGATATATAATAACACCAAGAATATTTGAAATATTAGAACATACTCCAGTTGGAAAAGGTGGAGAAATTCAATTAACAGATGCTCTTTTAAGGTTAGTTGAAGAGGAAGCTATGTATGCATACGATTTTAAAGGAAGAAGATATGATGTAGGATCAAAGCAAGGATTTTTAGAGGCAACAGTAGAATATGCCTTAAGAAGAGATGAACTTAGAGATGATTTTAAAGCTTACTTAAAGAGTATAGTTGAATAGGTCTAAATATACTTAAGAATCAATTTGGGATTTTAAATACAAAAATTAAAACAAATGTAAAATAATGTTAAAGCAAAGTTTATATATTAGTAGTGTTTTTTATGTAAAATATAAAGTGTAATAAGATATTTTCACGGGTGTTTTATTATAGGCAAAAGCAAACAAAATAAAAGCTTCTATTTGGAATAGTAGAAGCTTTTATATTTTTTTAAGTGATTTAAGGGAGTGCAAGGTGAAATGGAAAGTAACTCATTATTAGAAGAAATCATAAGTAATTTTAAGTTTAAGGGGAAATTATATAAGCAAAAACAACATCATGTTGGAAATATAAATGATACTTTTATTCTTACTTTTATGGATGGTGATAAAAAGAATAAGTATATAGTTCAAAGAATAAATCATCATGTTTTTACAGAGCCTAAAAAACTTATGCAAAATATGGTTAGTGTAACAAAGCATATTACAAATAAAGTTAAAGAAGCGGGCGGAGATGTTACAAGAGAAAGTTTAAAGTTAGTAAAAACTGTTGAGGATAAGTATTATTATGAAACTGAATCAGGAAACTACTATAGAGCATTTCCGTTTATAAGAAATGCAAGAACATATATGAAGGTTGAAAGTGATATTCATATTTATGAAGCGGGTAAAGCACTTGGAAAGTTCCAAAAACAATTATCAGATTTTAGAGTTGAAGATTTGTTTGAGGTTATAAAGGATTTTCATAATACACCTGTAAGATATTTGGATTTTGAGAAAGCAATTGAGGAAGATAAAGCAAACAGAGTTAAGCTTGCAATGAATGAGATTAAGTTTATTATGGATAGAAGAAAAGATCTAAGTAAACTTACAGAACTTTTAGAAGAAGGAAAGTTACCACTTAGAGTAACACATAATGATACTAAGTTTAATAATATTATGATAGATGATCAAACAGGTAAAGCAATTTGTGTTATAGACCTAGATACTGTTATGCCGGGACTTTCATTGTATGATTTTGGAGATGCTATAAGATCAGGTTGCAGCACTGCAACAGAAGATGAAATTGATTTAGATAAAGTAGCTATTGATTTAAATCTTTATAAAAGGTTTATTGATGGTATTTTAGAAGAGTGTGCAGATACATTAAATACTTATGAAAAAGAGAATATAGCATTTTCAGCTAAACTTATAACAATAGAACTTGCAATGAGGTTTTTAACAGACTACTTAAATGGAGATTTGTATTTTAAGGTTAACAGTGATACACATAACCTTGAAAGAACTAGAAATCAATTAAAACTTGCAAGTGATATGGAAAAGAAAATGAATGAGATGGAAGCTTGTCTTAAGTAGTATTAAGGCACCGTTGATGAGATATCAACGGTGCCTTTTAGTTATAAAATTATTGTATTAGCTTCTTTTTCTGAATTTAAAATACCACTGTCATTTCTATAATGTGCAGTTGCAAGTCCAAGCAAAATCCAATATATAGGTGCAACTTGAATAACACTTATATTAAAGAATGATTGTGCTAAATAACCTATAATTATTAGAATAAATATTTTTGAAATATTATCTTTTTGTTTTTTAAATAAATTGCTTAATAAGCTACCAACAATGGTTAAGTATCCAATTAATGTGCTAATTCCACCTGTAGCGAAATATTCTAAAAATTCATTGTGAGCTTTATCAAAATAGGTTTCAGTTGTTAAAAACACATATAAAACATCAGTTTCTAAATCTCTCGAAAGTCTATGATGTAGAGTATCAGGTCCTGTTCCTATGATTGGATTTTTTAGTATAGATTTAGTTGTCATACTCCAAATTTTACCTCTACCAGAGCCAATACTATCAAGTGTAGTTTTATTTTTAGATTCATTATTATTTGAATTTAATGCATTATTTATAGTTGATATGTCAGTAGTTAAAGTTTCCATTCTAGATAAAAGCTTACCACCACTTGTAAGGTTTAATATAAATAATGTGCTTGTGAAACAAATAATTATAAAAGTCATTTTTAGTAGTTGTTGTTTATTTTTTATAATAAAGAATAAACCAAAGATAGACATTACTAAAAATCCAATCCAAACGCCTCTAGTTTGTCCACTTAAAATACCACCAAATATTATAGTACTATAAATAAGGTAGCGTTTGATTCCAAAGAAAACAAAAATACCTAAAGTAATTGCTTGAAACAGTAATAAATAAGTTGATAGAAAGTTTCTGTTTCCTATTGTTCCAAACTCAGAAAATGAACTAGATGTTCCGCTTATGTAGGAATAAATAGGATCAATTCCATGTAGCTGAGCAATTGTTAAAAGAGCCATTAAAGTTGCTAGGATACAGCAAATCTCAATAAGTTTTTTATTTACTTTCATATACTTTTTTGCTGCTATAAAGAAAAGAAAGTAAAAGCCATAAACTATGAGTCCTTCATATCTATTTTTGTTTCCAAGTAAAGCAACCATTATAGCTGGTCCTAGGAGTGAAAAAATAGTAAAAGAAATAAACATTAATAGCATACCTTTTTCTTCTA
>JBOGAY010000195.1:0-9897 GCA_051655925.1 Sarcina sp.
TTTCCACTGTTCATAAAATAAAGTTTTCACCCATTCATCTCTTATTTTCCTTTCACTCGTTATAAGCGGAAGACTATTAATGCCACTATATCTTGAAAAAATATAGTTTTTAGCATTTCTATAATGTTTTCCTATAAACAATAATTCATCTAAATCACTTTGTGATATTTCTTCTGAATACTGTTTAACAGTTTTAATCACAGTCACCACTTATAACTCACCTCACTTACTTTAATGATTTTATTATTTCCAATAATGGAATAAATTATTTATTACTATATATATTAATTTTTTGACCTTTTCAAATTATTACTATATTATGTCTACTTGTTTAAATTAACATGAATTATATACCATTTAAGGAATTTATTTATTATAATAATTTTATTGATATGAAAATATTTACAAAAGGGGATTGATAGACTTATGAAAAATATGAAAATTAACTTTAATATTGGAATTGATTCAATTGAAGATATGACTTTAAAGATAAAATTATTTATTGATGATATACCAGAAATGGATGTTTTGCATTTATATAGAAGTAAATCAAAAGTATCTGATATAAAAACTAACGTAGATTTTAAAGAAGATAAAGATTTTATACATTTTAACATAAAAAAAATTTCAACATTTGAAGTTGAATATTTAGTGAAACTTGGCTTCCTTGCAAAGCATGGTGCTTATGGAATGGTAACGGAAGATATTATTGCATTTGCAGGTGAGCAAGTTCTTTTACTTCCATTTGAAATATTGAATCTTGCTAGTAATAAAAATGATATTACAGCTGATATAACTATAAATTATGACTTGGATATTTATAATGATAAAGTTATTCCTTTTAATCAAAACGACATATCAGTTCTTAAAGCTACTACTTGGGGTGATATGTTTGAAATCATGAAATCATCATATGTATTTACAAAAATAGCTATTCATACTATAAACGAAAACTTTAAATTACATACAAACTTTAAAGTTGACGATATAGCAAAAAATAATTTAAATAAAATCTATAACTATTATGCAAATTTATTTAAAACAAATATAAATCTTAATTTAACATCACTTCAAACAGATTTAGACCACAAATTATTTGCAGGTAGCAGTAAGTCTAATATTTGTGCTACTTTTGATTTTAATGATAAAAGAGATTATCAATTAATCTCTCATAGAATGTTCCATGCTTTTATGGATACAAAACTTAATAATAGTGTGTTCCATATGCCTCCAAATCTTTGGGTAACAGAAGGACTTGCTTGTTATTATGAGCATAAAGCTTTAGAAGTTTTAGATATTGATTTTAAGAATGCTCTTTCTATTTCATTTGATGAAGAGTATAAAAAACTTTATAGAATTTATCTTTATTCAATTTCTAAAAATGAAAAACTTTATAATTTTCCACCTTTACTTGAAGGAAATTTACAAAGTAATGCATTAATTGAATATTTACATTATACTAAGTCTCCTTTACTTATAAAATTCTTTGAAGATGCGTGTTTACTTGAGGGTGAAGATCATTTTATAAATTACCTAATCTCACTTGAAATATTAGAAGATTTTTCACAACCAGATATGTTTAAAGCTATACTTACAGAAAACCTTAATGAAATTACAATCAAATATATTTTTGGTGCAGAAAAACTATGTCTTGATATAGACCCAACAGGTGATACTGAAACTATCAGAAAAGAACTTACTGAGTTTGAGAATACTATGAGTACATGGTTCATGCTTGATAAAGTGAAAAATGACAGTAGTATATCTGATGAAGATTTAAAGATTTTTACTAAATAAAACTATAAAAAAGATTATACTTTAAAACATAAACTAAAACAGACCTATAGAGTTTAATATTTCTACAAGTCTGTTTTTTCATCTCTTTTTTATTTTCCAATATGATTCATATATTCAGCATATTGAGGAGTTCCAAGTGCAAACCCTCCACAAACGCTATGAATCATTCCTGTAACATAGCTTGAATCATCACTAGCATAATATAAAACTGCTTTTGCAATATCATCTGTAGTTCCCATTCTTCCAAGTGGTACATGCTTTTTAAATGATTCTCTAAATTCATCTGACATATTTCCAATTGCTGCTTTTGTTGCTACAAGTCCTGGAAGAATTGCATTGCATCTAACATTTTTGTTAGCATATTGAAGTGCTATATTTTCTGTTAAAGAATTTATAGCTGCTTTAGATACACAATAAGCAGTTCTTGTTATATCTGGCACAACTGAGCCAACACTAGAAATGTTTATTATAGATCCACCACCATTTTCTATCATATAAGGAATTGCCCTTTTTGCTGTTAAATAAACACTTCCTAAATTAATGTTTAATATATTGAAAAATTCTTCAGTATCTCCTTCAACCACATTTTTATCTAATTTTACATTTGTAAATCCAAAATTATTAACTAAAATATCTAGTCTTTTTTCTTTATCATAAACATAATCAATCATATGAAAATATGAATTTTTATCATTTGCATCAAAGAATATAAATTCAGCTTCTCCACCTTGTTCTTTAATTTTGCTAGTTGATCCTTCTTCCTCTATTCCAGCTATATAAACCTTAGCTCCATTTACTGCTAATATTTCTGCTGCTGCAAATCCTATTCCTCTTGATGCTGCAGTAATCACTGCTACTTTTCCTTCTAATCTTTTCATAAAATCAACTCCTAAAATTTTTTTCTCTTAATTAATAAGCAATGATACTCTGCTTTTTAAAACTTGTAAATTTATAAATATTATTAGTTTTAATACTTAAAACTATTATTGTTATTAAAAGTGCTTTTAAACGAATTAATTTTTATTTTTTTCTCTAAACATTCGTTTTTATATAGATTTATTATGAATATTTTTATTTTTTTTAATTCCAAAAATTTTAAAACTAATTTGACATTCTGTTCTATATACGCTACTCAAATCAATAAAAAAAGGACTAGAATTTTTATAATTCCACTCCTTTCTCTATTTCTAAAATTATAAACAAATGTACTTATTTTTATTTAACCTTATGCCCTCTATCAAACTTTTCTTTATTTAAATATTTTTATCTTGCCACTATCAGTTAAATTTTTAAGTATAATAATTATTATAGGTAAAATAAACATCCCTATAAATCCAAAAAGTTTAACTCCAAAAAACATACACATAAGTATAATAAGTGGACTAAGCCCTATCTGACCTCCTACAATTTTAGGCTCTATAATATTTCTTACTACTGTAATTAAAATATATAAAAGCGTTAATTGTACTGCAAAAAAACTATTTCCCTTAATAAACTCTATAATAATCCAAGGGATAACAACTCCACCTGTTCCAAGGAATGGTAAAACATCAAAAATAGATATAAGTGCTGCTACTGTTAGAAAATTTTCTACGCCAAAGAAGGCAAGACCAATTGCAAGCTCTACAAATGTAAGTCCCATGATTATTGAATATGCTTTTATAAAATTAAATAAAGTTCCTACCATATAATTTCTAGCTTCGAGTATGATAGGTCTTGTTTTCTCACTAAATTGTCTCATTACAAAAGATGTTACTGTATCATAGTCCATAGCAAAAAATACTGATGCCATAATTGAAAATATAAGATTTATTCCAAAAGTAGGTACACCAGATATGAATGATGTGAAAAAGGTTATAAGACCTGATGAAAGTTTTGAAACTATATCTCCAATTGATTTTGAAAATGATGCTATTACTTCTTCTATTGTTTGCATTGTTGATGGATCTAAATTCACAAAGAAAGTTTCTATATTTTCACCTATCTCATAGACATAAGGTTCTAAATATGTTTTATATATCATTGGAAATTGCTCAAAGATTTCTTTGCTTTCTGCTACAAGCTTTGTTCCTAGAAAAAATATAACTGTACCTACAGTACAATAAAATACTAGAATTACAAAAATAGCTGTAATTTTTTTATTCATGTGTAATTTGCTTGCTATAAAGTTTATTGGATGCTTTAAAATAAAAGCTATTGCAAATCCAATTATGAAAGGCATTGAATAATTTATTCCATATTTAACTATTAAAAACCCTATAATTGTTATTAAAAAGAAATATGCAAAATTAATTATAAAATTTTTTCGCTTTTCTACTTTTTCTTTTACTATCACGCTTTTCTCCTTTATTTTTTCACTTTTATATTTATATGATTTAAAAGCAAATTTTTTACTTATTTATCTAATTATAGTCTTATAATTTCTCTTATAAATTAAAAATATCTTAAGACTTGACGAGGATGTTATAATTGTAATATACGTAATAAGTTTTTTTTATTTAAATTTATTACGTATTTAGTTAGATATAATAAGTTTAGTTACTTTTTAACATTAAATCTTTACTTTAATTATTAAAAAGTTTTAAATCACTATATGTATGTGATTTGATAGCAAGGCTTAATTTTAAAAATGAAAGGATGATTTTAATTGGAAAACAAAAAGAAGAAAAGAGTTATACTTGGTATGTCTGGTGGAGTTGATTCATCAGTTTCAGCACTTTTATTAAAAGAGCAAGGATACGAGGTTATAGGACTTTTCATGAAAAACTGGGATGAAAAAAATGATGAGGGTATTTGTACTGCAACAGAAGATTTTGAAGATGTTGCAAGTGTATGTAGCCAGCTTGATATCCCTTACTACACAGTTAATTTTGTAAAAAAATATTGGGATAATGTTTTTGAATATTTCCTAGATGAGTATAGAAAAGGAAGAACACCTAACCCTGATGTCTTATGTAATAAAGAAATTAAGTTTAAAGCTTTCCTTGATTATGCTTTAACTCTTGATGCAGATTACATAGCAATGGGACATTATGCACAAGTTAATCAAAATGAAGAGGGTACTTTTGAACTTCTTCGTGGAAAAGATAATAATAAAGACCAAACATATTTCTTATGTATGTTAAATCAATATCAATTATCTAAAGCACTATTCCCTATTGGGCATCTTGAAAAAAGCAAAGTTAGAGAACTTGCTATAGAAGCCGGTCTTTCAACTGCTGCTAAAAAAGATAGTACAGGGGTTTGCTTTATTGGAGAAAGAGATTTTAATAAATTCTTAAGCCAATATCTTCCTGCAACAAAAGGTGAAATGAGAACTTTCGATGGAACTGTTGTTGGAGAACATAAAGGTCTTATGTATTACACAATAGGGCAAAGAAAAGGCCTTGGAATTGGTGGAGGTTTTGGAACTTCTGAAGAGCCTTGGTTCGTAGCTGAAAAAGATCTTGAAAATAACATATTATATGTTGTTCAAGGTGAGAAAAATGCTAGAATTCACTTTAGTGGATTAATCACAGAGGGTGTAAACTGGGTAAGTGGTGAAATTCCAACAGAAGAATTTAAATGTACAGCTAAGTTTAGATATAGACAAAAAGATATTGCTGTAACAGTAACTCCTCTTGGAGATAATAAATTCAAGGTAATGTTTGATGCACCTGCTAAAGCAGTTACTGAAGGACAATTTGTAGTATTCTATGATGGAGAAAAATGTCTTGGTGGTGGACCAATAGAGGAAACTATCCGAGCTTAATATTGTTAAAGGAGGATGTCTAAACAAATAACATCCTCCTTTTTTATTAATCTACATAAATTTTTATTTTGAAATTTCCATTATCCTGCATATCTAATTTATAGATAATAGGATTTCTAAGCTGTCCTGTTTCTATATCATTAAGTAATTTCTTGAAATCATAATTTTTAAAATCAAAACCTTCTTTTCCAATCTTTTTAATATCATTCTCTGGAATAATAGTTGTAAAACCACCTAACATACTAATTACACTAAGTGGGAGTGCAAAATCAAAATGAATATTTTCTTTTTCAATATCAATAAATACTTTTAACTGTGTATATTTTTTTTGCTTTATCACAAAATTTTCATCTTCCATTACTTCTACTATCTCAGCTTCAACCACTTCAATCTCTTCATTATTTTTATTCATATTACTCACCAACCATTTTAAAAATTTTCTAGGCACTTGCTTTTTTTCTATTTTTTTCTAGATATTTTTATTATATTACTTTTTACATGAACTTTCATATCAATTAATGTTAAAGTGTTCTAAATTACTTAAAACATATATTTACAGTTTTTTGTACATCATCTAATGTATGCGTTCCTATAACTATATTTTTCTCCATTAACATTTGTAAAGCCTCTATTGTAAATTTACTACCTTCTATTTTATTAGAATGATATATATAATCATATTTTAATCTTTCATTTAATGAATTGTGTATTCCTTTGGTTTCAAGCAATGTTTGTAGAAACTTTTCATAATCATATTTCATAGATGCTCTCCTAATTGCTGACCTACAAGAAGTTTAGTTATTATAACTCTAAATTCTTGAAAATTTTATTTAAATCTATTTTTAAATCTTTCATAACTAAACTCTCATAAATATCTTCTGTTCTATAAGACTTTTCTAAATAATAAACTCCAAATTCATTCAGTTTATATTGCTGGATATTTCCTTCTTGATAGATAAGATTATATTCTTTTATTCTAAACTTAGCGTATAGCTCCATCTTAGTTATTGTATCTAAACTAGCATTACTAGGTGAAACAACTTCAAAAATTAAAGTTGGAATAGTTAAAAAAGACTGACCTCTCATTTCAAACTTATTATCATTGTTTCTGCAAACCACAAAAACATCTGGTTTTACTCTATCCCTTCCAAGTATAACTTCTATTTGCTCTGAAAGTACAATACAAGGTTTTTCATCTAAATAATCTTCTATTTTAGCATTAATTCTATTTACAATTCTATTATGTTTAACTGAACTAAAAGATTTTGCATAAATATATCCACCTACATACTCTAATGGATAATCAACTTCTTTCTCTTGCTCTAAAAATTCTTCTAATGTATACTTTGGTTCAAGCTCTTTTATTCCCATATTTTCACCTCACTCCATATATTTTTCTATTACTATGATTATAACATATTATTTTTTCTATATTCTTGCCCAAATATTATTTTAAAATACTTTTTTAGCTTTATATTCCCCAAGACTCTTTATTCTATCTCCAAATATTTCTTTTAAATGTTTGATAAGTCATAACAAAATATCCTGTATAAAGTGCTATCATTGTTACAACTGATGCTATTGTATTAAGAATAAAAGCATCCTGCCCTATATAAACTTCAATGGCATCTCCATATATATTTAAATAACCTGCTAGGAAGAGGCTAAATCCAATAATTCCAATCACAAGTGCAGTTCCAAAGTATATGGAAACCTGTTTTAAAATCACTTTATTTATCTCTTCTTTTTCAACTCCAAGCTTTTGTAAAACTCTAAATCTCTCTTTATTTTCAACTGAGTCTACAAGTTGCTTCAATCCAAGAATAGTAAGACTTATCATAAATAAAACTACTCCAAGATACATCCCTAGAACTCTCATTCCAAGCATTGCATTTAAAATTGAATTTCTTTCTGTAATTTCAGCCCTAATATATGGATATATTCTTTCCTTACTCTCTTCTAATCTTTTTAAATTATCACTATTAGATGTCTCAAAAATATCCCATAGATTTTCAAATAGTATATCCATCTTATCAAGTGGAATATTATCATTAATATCTGCAACAAGTCCTTGTGATATTATCTCTTCACCTTCAATCAATTCATCATTAACTATATAAATTAAAGACATTCTTCCTTTAGTATGGTAGTCATAAACTGCTTCACCTATGCTATCCTTAATTACACCATTTTCTTTAAAAACTAAAGTTTTTCCACTATGTTTTATTGTTTTGTTTTTACTAATATATTTATCAATTTCTTCATCTGGTAAAGTTTTTTCCGCTTGTACTATAAATTCATTTTTTGCTAGTTTAACCTCATCATAATTAAGTATTTCTCTAAGCTCATTATAATCACTAAGCTTCATTGCAAACTGTTTTGCTTCTTTTATATTATCCTCTAAATAATGCATATCAAACTTTACAAGTTTACTCATTCCATAAATCTCTTTATTAAGTTCTTTCTCATAACTCTCATAATCCATATTAAGTCTTGTGAACTTTCCATCTTCCTCAACTATTTCATTATTAATCATAAGCTCAAAAGGCAATCTGTACTCAAGATATCCTATTGACCACTGCGACATCATAAGTGAACCTATAAAGCTAATCATTCCAACTAAAAGCGTAATAGTTATTGTTGCTAGTACACATGGTGATGACTTTATTTTTGATGATAAACCTCCTATCAAAACAAGGTTTATCCCTTTATACTTAAAGCCTTTACATCTTTCTTTAACTATTACAAGGATATATGATGCTGAATAAAAAAGAAAATAAGTTCCAACAACAAATGCAATTCCACCATATAAAAGAGCTTTCATAGCATTAAATGCAGCATTTTCAGCAAAAACATCTATAAGTGCCATAAAAGATTTAAAACTAAAAAGATAACATCCTACTCCCATAATAAAAAGAATTATATATAAAAAACCTTTTCTTTTAAATCTACAATCAGTCTTTTTATCTTGATTCATAAAATCAATTAGCTTTATTTTATTTAAAATTAAAATATTTAAAAAACCTATAATAGCAAACATCACTAAAAAGAATATAAATGTTTGAATTGCTGTATCAAAGTAAAATCTAAAATTAAATAGAATCTCTTGCTCTGCTCCAACTAATATAAATATAGTAACAAGTTGTGATAAAATAGTTCCAAATAAAATCCCACAAGCTACTGCTAAAATACCAATTACAAGTGCTTCTATAAAAAACATAAAAGCCACTGTTCTCTGTTCCATTCCAAGAAGTATATAAGTTCCAAACTCCTTGTACCTTCTTTTAACCATATAACTATTTACATAGAAAACTAGAATGGATAAAACTAATGTGATAAGATATGTTGAATATTTTAAAAGCATTTTAAGATTTTCCAAGCTAAGTGGTCCTTCTATTAAAAACTCATAGTTCTCACTTGAAAGTGAAGTGAAAGCATAGAATAAACTTGAACATAACATTATTGTTATGAAATATATCATATAATCTCTAGCTGATTTTTTGGCATTTTTAAGTGTTAAATTAGCGTACATCTCTTAGATCACCACCTAATAATGCTACAACATCTAAAATTTGATTAAAAAATCTCCTTCTTGAATTTTCACCTTTAACAAGCTCTGTAAATATCTTTCCATTTAACTACATTGTAAGTTCAGCTGCCTATTTCAAATTCGATATAAACTTACTTTATAGTTACAAAATTGTCACTTTAGTATTTTTAATCTTTGCAAAAGCTTATCCATTATTCTTATAAAAATTATTCAAAAATCTCATTACTAGCAAACTCACCTTTTGGAAACACTAATTTTAAGCTAGTATGATGTCCATGCTTTGAAGTAATATTAACTATAATACCTAACTTGTCACATAACTTTTTAACTAAATATAGTCCAATTCCAGTTGAATTATTATTTCCTCTTCCCTTACTACCTGTAAATCCTTTTTCAAATACTCTACCTATTTCATCATCTTTTATTCCTTGTCCATAATCTTTAATTTCTAAACAAATTCCATTTTTAATATCATAAATTACAAAACTTATTCCTTGATTTTTACCTTTTTTATATTTAATAGCATTATTTACTATCTGCTCAATAATAAATTCAATCCACTTTTCATCCGAATAAACTAGCCCATCATTTTTAGCCATAGAAACTGAAACATTATTAAGTATAAGTTGCTTTCTATTTTTGATAAGAACTTTATTTATACAATCTTTAAGTTCAATCTCCTTAACTAAATAATCTTTTTCTAAAGTCTCACTTCTAGCATAAAATAATGCTTGTTCAATATAATATTCAACATTTGAAACTTCTAACAATAAACTGCTTGAAACTTCATTCTTATTAT
>JBOGAY010000196.1:0-16092 GCA_051655925.1 Sarcina sp.
GACCGAGATTTTGCCTTAAGCTTCCTTCAGATTCCACCTCACGATGGACACCCTTGCTCTCGGCTAGTGGTTGGCACTATCAACCCCCACATCGGACTTTCACCGACTAGTCCATACCCATGCCAGGCACACTAAAAAATAGGAATACTATTTTCAGTATCCCTATCTCTTTATTAAACAGCTTTTTCTTTTGCTTCTCTAGCTCTGAATTCTGCTGTTCTCTTCTCATTCATTTTCTTCATTCCAATAGATGAAAGTGCTATTAATGTATAAGCACTTGCTATTAGTATAATTACTATTGTCCAGGTTACATTGTATCCAAACTTTTGAACTATTACTCCAAACATACTTGAACCGATTGCATAACCTACTGCAAACATTAAGTTTGTTATTCCAAGGATTGTTCCATACTCTTTCTTACCAAAGAATATTCCTGTCATATAAGCAACTCCCATAATGTATGAGAATATTGAAATTCCAAGGAAGGCTGCAAATCCAAATGCAAGCATTACATTAGTACTTGCTAGTAAAAGTAATATCCCACCTATTGTAGCAGCTGATCCAGCCATTATGATACTTTTTGTTACTCCAAATTTATCAAATAATGTTCCACCTACAAGGTTTCCTATAAGTGAAAATACTGCTGTTGTAGCCCCTACTGATCCAACTAATGCTGGTGCAAGACCTGCATTTTTTAAGTATCCTGGATATTGAACCATTACTGCTGAAATATAAAGTCCTATCATTATAAATGCTAAAGCATACATCCAATAAAATTTATTATTCTTAACTTCCGCAAGTGTATAACTTATGTCAACTGCTTGCTCTGTATTTTTAGTTTCTGATTTCTTTGATTGTACTATATCACTATCACTTTTTGGCATTCTTAATATAAATAAAACTACTGGAATACTTACTGCAAGTGATAAACCTCCAAATATGAAGTATGACTTACTGTGACCAAAATTCATTAATGAAAGTGCAGTCATCTGTTGTAAGAACATATTACCAAAAGCTCCCCCTGCAAAAGCAAGTCCTAAAGCTTTACCTTTTACCTCTTCTGCAAACCAACTGTTTATAAGAAGTGGTACTCCTATTGAAGAAATTACTGCTGTTCCAACTTGAGTAATTCCACCTATTAAATAAAACTGCCAAAGGCTACCTGCAAGACCAAAACTCATAAATCCAAGTCCTGATAAAAGAGCTCCAACAATAAGTAAAATCTTAGGATTATACTTTGAATAAAGCTTACCAATTACTGGTGAAGCAATAGCTCCTACTATTGTTGATATTGTAAATATTAATGAGAATCCAGCCACTGTAAAGCCTTCTCCATTAACTACATAATCCATAAACTGCGGTTGAATATTAGATGCTACACTAAATGGTACCGCTTGAATAAGCATACATCCTACAACTATAAGCCAACCTGTAAGAAATTTTTTTGAACCTGTTTTTGAAGTTGTCAAATTTTTTCCTCCTTTTTTAATTATTAAAAATTTAAATGAATTACAATTCACCATAAAGTATTATTTCCTTTAAATTTTACCATAATAAAACAAACTTTTTATGTACAGTATTTTAAATTTTTAAATAAAAAAAGAAGTCTTATATTTTTTATAAGACTTTTCAATCATTTTCATCTTGCTACTTTCCACATAATTTCTATTACAAAAACTCCATTTATGTATTTCCCTGAAATTTCATTGCCTAATTTCTCTACAAAAGTTTTAGCTATTGATAAGCCAAGCCCTGTATTCCTATCATTTCTTGAACTATCCATTGTATAAAATCTATCAAAAAGCTTTTCTATTTTTTCTTCCTCTACACTTTTTGCTTTATTAGAGAACCTTGTAATAATTTTATCATTCTCTTGTTTCATCTCTATTTTAAAATCAGCATCTCCATGCTTAATCATATTTCCAACTAAGTTTGAAAACACTCTTTTTATAGCAGTTTCATCTGTTATTATTCCTTTAATCTCTTCATCAATTTCAATAACTGGTTCTATCCCCTTTGAAATAAAGTCATTATAATAAGTTGCAATAGTATCACATAAAACATTCTTTATATCTACTTTCTGATATATAAACTTATACTCATCACTATTAAGTCTAGATAAATCAAAAAAACTTGTAACAAGACTTTGTAAACTCTCAGTTCTTCTCTTTATAACATTTAGATACTCCTCTTTTTCATCTTCACTTAAAGTACTATCCTCTAAAAGCTGAATATACCCCATAACTGATGTTAAAGGTGTTCTTAAATCATGTGACATATTAGCTATACTCTTTCTGATTTCCTCTTCAATCCTCTTACTCTCTGATCTAACATTTTGAGACTCATCATATAAATCATTAACTTTTGAAACTAAATTTTCCAAATTATGATTGCTTGAATCTATCCTTATATTTATATACTCTCTCTTATTTTCTTCAATAGACTTACTTATTTTTTTAATACTTTTATTTAAATTATAAATATATAACCACATAAAAATTATTATTAAACTTAACCCTATAACTAAAATCATCATATTCTTCACCCCATATTTAATATTCTATTCTTAATCCTAAAATCCTTTTAATCATCGAATTATGTTATAATGTAGCTTATCAAAAAGAATAAATAATATTGAATCCTCTATCAATATTTTAAATAAAGGAGATCGGCATGAAAATATTAACTGAAAATAATTTATGTAAAAACAAACCTTATATCAACTTAAAAAAACTTACTTCTGAAACTTCTATAAGAAAAGGTGAAGTAGATGAAAAAGGATTAAAAACTACATATATCATAGACCAAAAAACTAAAGACATATTAAAGACTGATGATTATACAATTGAAGTTTCTAAAGGAATCGAAAAAGAAAACTATAAAACAAAAACACTTCACAATACTATACTTGTAGAAGTTAATTATGTATCAAGAACTGGTGCTTCATCAGCAAAATTTAAAGTTTTCGTTATTTTAGATGGAATTAAATATGCTCTTCCATTCGCAGAGTTTGAAGATATTTATGAAGGCTGCATGGAAATCTTAGAAAAGCATATTGAAAATGATACTGAACTTGAATATGTAACTGCTGGATTTAATAACTTAAGCAAGGAAGAAGTATCTGTTGATATAGATACTAACCTTAAAAGACTTGCACAGTTTAAGGATAAAGTCGACTATAAAAGAAACATAGATTTCTTCGTAATCAACAACACACTTGCATCAATTTCAAAGTTTGATATAAACAATAAAAAAACTGAAATAGAAGTTACAGATAAAATTAAAGTCTTAAGATTTAACTTCTCAAAAAGACTTTATAAAGAACTTGTACCTACAAAAGGAAACAAAGTTAATCTTGCAGAAACAGACTTAATCTGTGACTTAACAGACCCTAAGTTCCCAATAGTGAATATCTACACAAGCTACGGACTTGGAAAACTTTTAGACATCAAAAACAACATAATTCCAATAGATAAAAACATAAATCTTTTTGCAAATATTCTAGATTTAGACTTACCTGTATTAAGATAATTGATTTCAAAGAAAAGTTCCCTATATCTCCCTTGATACAAGGAACTTTTTTTATTTTATTTAATATCTTGCTTTTCAAAAATATTACTTCCAATTACAAGTGCTATAATAGTTGTTACCATAGCCACGCCTACTGCAAAAATGATATCTTCACTTTTAGCATAAATAGAAATTGTTGAATTTAATGTATAGTAAGGTGTAAGTTCAAATAATTTGTCAAACCACTCAAACTTTCCATATAATGCTCCAATAAGATTTGGTGCTATCATAAATCCACCAACTGCTATTCCAACTATTGCTACTGTACTCTTTGTTAAAATTGCTATAATCATCATAATCGCACTTACAGATGATGCACATATTACTCCAGATGCATATGACATAAGCATATTCATAGGATTTGCATTACCAAAACCATTAATTATAGTTGATACTACTAGTGGAATAACTGTTAATATTCCAACTAAAATAGCAATTGCTATAAATGAACTAATAAATTTGGCAATATAAAAATTCCTTCTCCTAACTCCATAGGCAAGTATATTTTTAATAGTGCCTTGTGCATATTCCTTAATTAAAATTCCTGCTATAAGAATACCTATTAAAACTTCTATAATTCCTGAGCCAAAAGCTGAATGAAATATTTCTTGTGTGGTTGGATTCATCATATCCTTTGCTACTAAATGTATCCCCATACTCCCTGGTGCAATAAGTGAATTTTCTTTAGGTGTCATATTATCTAACATTTGCTCTTGTGCTGGTGTCAACTCTCCCATTGCTTCTTTCATAATTTCGCTCGCTGTATCTGTTGAAAAGAAAGATGTTAACCCTCCAAATCCTATACATACACAGCATAATATAATAAAAGTTTTATTTTTAAATAATTTAAACAACTCTGATTTTATAATTCTACCCATTAATATCCCCCCCTATTTTACTCATAAAGTACTCTTCTAAATTTTCACCTTTCACTCCAATTCTTTCTATCAGCACTCCATTTCTTGAGAGTTCAGAATTTATTTTACTAACTATATCTAAATCACTATAAATATTAATTTTATTTCCTTCTAAAACATCATAATCTACTATATTAAGTGCCGTTTCTAATACTGAAACTGCTTTTCCTGCATCATCAACATCAAGCTCTATAAATTTTTTACACTTATCTGAAAGTTCTTTTGCCGAAATTTCTTCTATAAGCTCACCATTATTTATAATTCCATAGCATGTTGCAAGTTCTGCTAGCTCTGAAAGTATGTGACTTGATATAAGAATTGTCATATCCTTCTCCTTATTTAACTTTTTAAGAAGCTCTCTAATTTCAATTATCCCCATTGGATCAAGTCCATTTATAGGTTCATCAAGAATTAAAAATCTTGGATTTCCAAGAAGTGCATTTGCAATCCCAAGTCTTTGTTTCATTCCAAGCGAAAAGTCTTTAAATTTTTTCTTTCCTACATTTGAAAGACCTACAAGCTCTAATGCCTCATCTATACACTTTTTACCTGCTATGTTTCTTACAAGTCTTGAAACCTCTAAATTTTCTCGTGCAGACATATCTTGATAAAAAGCTGGTGTTTCAATTAAACTTCCTATGTGTTCTCTTGCTTCTTCAAGATCTCTTTCTGAAGTTTTTCCAAGTAGTTCTATATTCCCACTAGTTTTATGTGCAAGACCTGTAATCATTCTTATAATAGTTGTTTTACCAGCTCCATTCTTTCCTATAAGACCATATATATCACCTTTTTTAATTGTCATATTTATATTATTATTTGCTAATTGCTCTTTAAATTTCTTTGTAACCTTATTTGTTCTTAACACTATTTCCCTCATTTAATAACTCCCTCCTGCTATCTTATATTTACATTCTAATCACTAAGTTATAAGATACAATAAATTAAATATTAAGAAAGTCTAAAGATTTAATTAGTTAAAACTAAAGGATATAGAAATTACTCTCTACACCCTCTAGCTATTACTCATTAAGTTTAAATCCAATACCCCAAACAGTCTTAATGTACTCTGTTCCTTTATCAGCCTTTGCAATCTTAGACCTTAAATTACTCATGTGAACATTAACAGTATTCTCATCCCCAAAGAAATCACTCCCCCAAACTGACTCAAATAAGTTAGCTCTTGTAAAAACCTTATGTGGATTACTTATAAAAAGCTTTAATATATCAAACTCTCTTGCTGTAAGTAAAATTTCTTTCTCCTTAACAAAAGCCTGTCTACTTTCTAAATCCAAATTAATATTCTTAAACCTTACTATATTATCTATTTTCTCTTCTACTTTTTTTAATCTTTTAGACTTTCTAAGTTGAACTTCCACCCTAGCTAAAACTTCATTAATATCAAAAGGCTTACTAATAAAATCATCTGCCCCTATTTTTAAAACTTTAATTTTTTCCTCTTGCTCTGTCTTAGCTGAGATAACTATTATAGGTATCATTTCATTTTTTTCTCTAACTTTTTTTATAATTTCTTCACCTGTTGCTCCTGGTAGCATCAAATCTAAAAGTAAAATATCAAACTCAAACATTTCTATACACATTAAAGCTTCACTACCTGAATATGCTCCCCTAACATCATATTTATTCTTTAATAATATACTTCCTAAAAGCTTGTTTATATCAACATCATCTTCAACAACTAAAATTTTATACACACTTAACCCCTCACTTTTATTCTTATATTATTTTATATAATACTATATAAAATAATATAAATCATTAATTTTGAATTTTTTCCTATTTTTAACTCGTATATAAATAAAAAAACTTCAAAAAATATTATTATAAAAATTTTAAATTTAACTATTAACATTTATTTCTAGCTACATATTTATAAAATAAAAAAATATTTAAAGAAAACCCCTTAACTTTTTCACTTTTTTGCACGATATTATGCAAATAGATAATATTATGAAAATACTCTGTCATTTATATATGTTATAATATTCCTTAATTAATAATTTTAATAAGAAATATATATAATTTTAATTATATCTTACACATAGTATCGTTAGATTTGAAATTAAACAGAATAATAAATGACATTATATTTTAGGAGGACATGCTTTAAATGAATAAAAATATACAAGAAGAAGAAATAGAAAAAATTTACGGTAAAGTCAGTCCATTTGAATTCAAGGATGCTCTTATAGACTTAGCTACAAGACCTGAAAAGAAAAGTACAAGAGCTCTACTTGATGCAGGACGTGGAAATCCTAACTGGATTGCAACTACTCCAAGGGAAGCTTTTTTCACATTTGGACAGTTTGCTATAACTGAATCTAAAAGAGTTTGGGATGCTCCTGATCTTGGTGGAATGCCACATAAAAATGGAATATATAATAGATTCAAAAAATATGTAGAAACTAATTCAAAGGCCCCTGGAATCGAATTACTTGACAAAATAATAGAGTATGGAATTTCTAAAAAAGGTTTTGATAAAGATGATTTTGTTCATGAACTTGCTGATGGAATAATTGGAGATAACTATCCTTTTCCTGATAGAATGTTAAGACATACAGAGGTCTTAGTTCATGATTATCTAACTAAAGAAATGTCTTATGATACTAATAAAGGTGGAAAATTTGATATATTTGCAGTTGAAGGTGCAACTGCTGCTATGTGCTATATATTTGATACATTAAGATCAAACGACCTTTTATTTAAAGGTGATAAAATCGCTATTATGGTTCCTGTTTTCACACCATACTTAGAAATACCAATACTTCCTCAGTATGGACTTGAAATAGTTCCTATAGCTGCAAATTCAGATACTGCATCAGGTGATGGTTTTGGTCAATATCCTAAAAGTGAACTTGATAAACTTAAAGATCCATCAATCGTTGCTTTATTTATAGTCAATCCAAGCAACCCATCATCTATTGCACTTAACTCTGAGGGAAGAAGCTATATAGCTGACATAGTTAATAACTATAATAAAAACTTAATGGTTATCTCAGATGATGTATATGGTACTTTTGTTCCAGACTTTAAATCTCTTATGGCTGAAATTCCTTATAATACAATAGGTGTTTACTCATTCTCTAAATACTTTGGAGTTACAGGTTGGAGACTTGGTACAATAGCGATTCATGAGAACAACATTTTTGATAAACTTATAAGAGATTTACCTGCTCGTTGTCATAAAAAGCTTGCAAGTAGATATGGACATCTTAGTACAACACCAGAAGAAATTAAATTTATAGATAGAATTGTTGCAGATAGTAGACAAGTTGCTCTAAATCACACAGCAGGACTTTCAACACCTCAACAAATTCAAATGGCATTTTTCTGTATTTTTGCAGTTCTTGATAGTGAAGATAATTATAAAAACTTAACTATGGATATCTGTTTAAAAAGAAAAAGACTTTTATATGATGGACTTGGTCTTGAAATTACAATTAATAATTTAAATGCTAATTATTATGCTGAATTTGATTTACTTGACTGGGCTAAAAATAACTATGGTTATGAGTTTGCAGACTTCCTACAAACTACATACAAGCCAGTACAAGTTCTATATAGACTAGCTAAAGAATCTTCAATTGTCTTACTTGGTGGAAGTGGATTCCAAGGCCCTAAATGGTCAGTTAGAATATCATTAGCTAACCTTAATGATGATGCTTATAGAGAAATTGGACACGCACTTAGAAAAATATCAATAAGTTTCCTTGAAGAATTTAGACGTAGTCAAAAATAATAAGAAGGTACTGTATGATTTTGGTACAGTACCTTCCTTTTATCTAAAGTCACTTTCATTTACACTCTATAATGGTCTTTAATCTTCTTACTAAAAGCTCCATGAATAACCTCTACTTTGTCCCACTTTTTATAACGTGGCATTTCTTCATTTTTTATAAATTTAAATATTAAATTTACATTCTTAGAAAACTTTTAATAAACTTCAAATTTAATTGCAAAAAAAAGAATTATATCATCTGCGATACAATCCTCTTTGTATAAATCTATAATTCATTATGAATACTAATTTTCTCATCTTTTATTGCAAGCATTGCAGCTATTATAATTATTACTACTCCAATTATTACAACGATACTTAACTTTTCTCCAAGAAATGCACAACTAGCAAGCACCCCAACAATTGGTTCAAAAGTTCCAAGTATTGCTGCTTTGGATGAACCTATATCTTGAATGGCAAGTTGTAAAAATACTAATGATAAAACTGTTGATATAATTGCTATACCTATGTATGATAACCCTATATTTAAATTCATTTTAAGTACTATATTATGTTCAAATAATCCCATTCCTAATGCTGTAATAGCAGCAAATAAACAGCAATAAAATGATATTACTAATCCATCTATCTTTCTAATTTCATCTTTTCCCATTACAAATAAAATTGCACCGTATACTAATCCTGAAGCAAGTGATAAAAATATCCCTTCTATTCCTGATACTTTAAGGTCTGTTGATGAAAGTAAAAATACACCTATAATTGATATAACTAACCCTATTGTTTTTTTCTTTGTAAATTTTTCTTTATTAAAAATAAAAGCAAGTATACAAACAAATAAAGGATAAACAAAGCTAATAGCTGTTGCAAGTCCAACACTTATGTAATTATATGCTTGAAATAATGTTTGTGTGGTTAATGTATATCCAAATACACCAATTAGAAATAAAATTATTAATTGTTTTTTTGTAATTTTTAATGATTTTTTAGTTACTAGCAGTAAAATTAATAATACTACTGCTGCTATACTAAATCTTGCTATTAAAACTGTCGTTGGATCTGAACCATTCCTATAAGCAAACTCTGCAAATATACCTAGAAGTCCAAAACTTGCTGACGATAGGATAGCAAATATGATTCCCATTGTCTTTTTCATTTGTAAAAATCCCTTCTTCTTTTTCTAAACTAAAAAAATATGTTGCGAACACTATTATGCACCCAAAATACCCCTTATTGCAATAGTTATTTTACAAAAAAATAAAACTATTTTTTCAAAGTTTTTTTACTTCAAAAAAATAGCTTTTTTAAATTTATTTAATTATCTTTTCAAAAGCAACCCTTTCACTTCCATCACTAATAAGAATAATTCCACAATACTCAAATCCATTTTTTTCAATTGAATTTTGCATAGATACATTATCTTTATGAGTATCTATTCTAATGCTTTTCACATTTCTTTTTTTACATAAGCTTTCTGTTTCTCTTATAAGCTTTCCCGCAAATCCATGCCCTTTATAATCATTATCTACTGCAATTCTATGAATTACTGCAAAATTATAATCACTTAACCATTTCCCATCATATATTTTGTTATATGTAGGTTCACCATCAAAAGAAATTGCAGTAGTTGCAACTATTTTACCCTCTTCTTCTAAAACATAACTTATATTATTTTCTATATCAATTTCTATTACCTTTTCATTTGGGTATCCATTTTGCCACTGATCAATTTCTTGTGACTTTAGATAGGTTTGTGCTTGTTCTATTATTTGCATAATTTTTTCTACATCTTTAAACTTTGATTTTCTAAACATATCGCATTCCTCTCTTTGTCTAAATATATTTTATTATAACTCATTTGTTTTTCATTCATAAGAAGATTTTATTAATATATAATTTGCAACTAATAAAACTTAAATAATAATCAAAAAGGTTAACCTAAAATTAGGCTAACCTTTTATCTATATTAAACTACTTCTCTTCCACAGCAGTTTTTATACTTTTTACCACTTCCACATGGACATGCTTCATTTCTTCCTGTCATTTTCTCTGATCTTACAGGTTCTTTTTTAGCTGGAGTATTATCCCCCCCATGAGTAGCTGCAACTTCTTGAGCTACTTGCTCTCTTTGTGGTGCTTCTGATTGAATTCTTACATGGTAAAGATATTTAACAGTATCATTTTGTATGCTTTCAATCATTTCAGTGAACATATCACTTCCTTGTTGTTGATAAGCCTGAACTGGATCTTGTTGCTTATAAGCCATAAGTCCAATACCTTGCTTTAAATGATCCATATTATCTATATGGTCCATCCATTTAGTATCAACTATCTTAAGAAGAATAACTCTTTCAATCTCTCTCATCTGCTCTGAACCAATTGAAACTTCTTTTTCCTCATATAGTTCATGTGCTTTATTGATAATTTCTTCTAAAACTTCATCTGTATCTTTATTTTTAAGCATATCTACAGTGAATAAATCAGCTGGTAAGAATAAATCTTCTAAATAGTTAAGGAACATTTTGATTGAGTTATCATAATCTTCATCATCTTCATTTAAATGAAGTGCAACTGCCTCTTCTATAATACTATCTATCATACCAATAACACTTGCTTTAAGATCTTCACCTTCAAGAACTTCCGTTCTTTGCTTATAGATGATTTCTCTTTGCTTATTAATAACATCATCATATCCAAGAAGACTCTTTCTTATATCAAAGTTATTACCCTCTACTTTTTTCTGTGCATTTTCTATAGTTTTTGTAACCATACCATTTTCAATAGCTTCATCTTCTTCAAGACCAAGTTTATCTGCAATTGAAATAACTCTATCTGAACCAAATAATCTCATAAGATCATCCTCAAGTGAAACATAGAATCTTGACTCTCCTGGATCTCCCTGTCTACCTGCACGCCCTCTAAGCTGGTTATCTATTCTTCTTGATTCGTGTCTTTCTGTACCAATGATTTTTAATCCACCAGCTTCAATAACACCTTCTCCAAGTTTAATATCTGTACCTCTTCCTGCCATATTAGTAGCAATTGTAATTCTACCATACTCACCAGCTTTAGAAACTATCTCAGCCTCTTGCTCATGGTATTTAGCATTCAGTACTTTATGTTGAATTCCTCTTTTCTTAAGAAGACCTGAAACTATTTCTGATTTTTCAATACTTGTTGTACCAACAAGAACTGGTTGACCTTTTTTATTAGTTTCAATAATATCTTCTACAATAGCCATATACTTACCTTTTTGACTCTTATAAACTAAGTCTTTTTGGTCTTTTCTTTGTATTGGTCTATGAGTTGGTATAACAACAACATCTAAGTTATAAATATCTCTAAACTCATTCTCCTCAGTTAAAGCTGTACCTGTCATTCCTGATAATTTATCATACATTCTAAAGTAATTTTGGAATGTTATTGTTGCAAGTGTTTTAGATTCTCTTTTGATTTTAACACCTTCTTTAGCTTCAATAGCTTGGTGTAATCCATCTGAGTATCTTCTACCTTCCATAAGTCTTCCTGTAAACTCATCAACAATGATAATCTCATCTTCTTTAACCATATAATCTTTATCAAGCTTCATTAAATAATTAGCTTTTAACGCTTGTGTTATATAGTGTTGAAGTTGCATATTGTCAGCATCTGCATAGTTTTCTACATTAAAAGCTTTTTCTGCTTCCTCTACACCTTCATCTGTAAGCATAACAGCATGACCTTTTTCATCTACTGTAAAGTGTGTTTCAGTTTGAAGTCTTTTAACAAAGAAATCTGCTATTTTATAAAAATCAGTAGATTTATCTCCTTGTCCTGATATAATAAGTGGAGTTCTAGCCTCATCTATAAGAATTGAGTCAACCTCATCGACTACGCAGTAATTAAGTTTTCTTTGAACTCTTTCTTCTTTATAGATAACCATATTATCTCTTAAGTAATCGAAACCAAATTCATTATTTGTTCCATATGTTATGTCCGCTCCATAAGCTTCTCTTCTTTGGTCATTATTTAACCCATGAACTATAACACCTGTTGTAAGTCCTAAATACTCATAAACATCTGCCATAATTTCTCTATCTCTTGATGCAAGGTAGTCATTGACTGTAATAACATGAACTCCCTTACCACTTAAAGCATTCAAATAAACTGGAAGTGTAGCAACTAAAGTTTTACCTTCCCCTGTTTTCATCTCTGCTATTCTTCCTTGGTGAAGAACTATCCCACCAATCATTTGTTCTCTATAGTGACTCATACCTAATTGTCTTCTTGATGCTTCTCTTACAACTGCAAAAGCCTCTACTAAAAGATCATCTAAAGTTTCACCCTTAGCTAATCTTTCTCTAAACTCTTGAGTCTTACCTTTTAACTCTTCTTCTGATAACTTTTCCATTTCAGGAATAAGAGCATCTATCTTATCAACTACTGGAATTATTTTCTTTACTTGTCTTTCACTGTAACTTCCAAAAATTTTATCTAAGAAACCCATTTTCATTCTCCTTAACTCTCTCGATTATTTAATCTTAATTATAACACTTATATATATACATTTTCAATTAAACTTGATTATTTAGACAATTTTAAAAATATTTTGCATTTAATATAAAAAATTTAATAAAAAATCAAAAAAAAGTCATAGTATATCTTGTATAGTAATTACCATGACTTATATAAATTATTCTATTTGAATTTTATCTTTCCATTTTCAAATTTATCAAGAATTGCAAGCGACTCAACATTAGCTCCTAACGCTTCTAAAACATCTCTTCCCTCTTGAAAACCCTTTTCTATTACAATTCCAATTCCAACAAGATTTGCCTTTGATTGTTTAATTATTTCAATAAGTCCTTTAGCTGCACATCCTTTAGCAAGAAAATCATCAATTATCAATATATTTTCATCTTTATTTAAAAATCTTTTCCCAACTCTAACACTATATGTTTTCTTTTTAGTAAACGAGTGAACCTTTGCCTCATATAAATCACTATCAAGATTTAAGCTTTCAGTTTTCTTAGCAAATACAACTGGTACAAAATCAAAATATTGCGATACTATTGCTGCTATTCCTATTCCGGACGCTTCAATTGTAAGTATCTTATCTATTTTCTTTCCAACAAATCTGTTTTTAAATTCTTTTCCGATTTCATTTAAAAGTTTTATATCCATCTGATGATTTAAAAAACTATCAACCTTTAATATATTACCATCTCTTATTATTCCATCCTGAATTATTTTATCCTTTAATAATTGCATCTGAATCCCCCTAATGCTTTATCAAATCCGATATAATCAAGGAATATATAGAAACTCTATACATTCGTAGTTAGGATTTTGGCTCCTTGTAGAAACACTCAAACCATTTAAATTGAGCATATACGAACTTGAATTTTTAATATAATATACCATTTTATTGAAATATATACAAGTATATTCAAAAAAGGTAGTAACAATTTTGCTACTACCTTCAATATATAAACTATTTAATATTCTATTTTAATTATAATCATCTGGTTCAATTAAACCATAATGACCATCTTTTCTTTTATAGACAACCTTTGTTTCATTTGTCTCTCCATCTCTATATACAAAGAAGTTATGTCCTATAAGTTCCATTTGAAGTACAGCCTCTTCCTCATCCATTGGTTTTAAATCTATTCTCTTAACTTTTACGATCTTACTTTCTTCCTCTTGAACTTTGTACTCTGCATGATCTACTTCTGGATATCTTACTGAACTATATTCATCTCTTTTTAACTTTTTCTTATACTTAACAATTTGTCTTTCTAATTTTTCTTCAACTAAATCTATTGATTTATACATATCTTCTGTCGTTTCTTCAGCTCTTATGCACATTCCGTTGAATGGTATTAATACCTCTACTATCTGTCTATTCTTCTGAACACTTAAAGTTACCTTCGCTTCTATATCTTCTATAAAGTATTTCTCAAGCTTTAACACTTTCTTCTCTACTGTATCTTTTAACGCTTCTGTTAATTTAATATTTCTCGCATGTATTTTTACTTTCATATGCTCAGCCCCTTTCGACGAACAGTTAAATTAGTAATTAATTTAATTGTTATTATGTTTATATTTTACCTCTTTAACAAAAGTCTTTCAAAGCTTAAAAAAGAATAAACTTATATCAAATTTAACTAAAAAAAGTCTTTTATCTTAAATTATCTTCATTTCTTACAATATTTTGAAGTTTGACATGTAAACATTTTCATAGTATAGTAGAATGTAGGGGCATTTTCTAAAAAGACAAAAAAAATAACCATTAGATTATTTCTAATAGTTAAAAAAATGCTAGCTGACCTGGTCTTTGACCCCACACTCGCCTACTGGAGCTTTCGCTACCCGGATTCAACCTCTCACTACTAACCCTCTCGATTTTCTCGGTAGGTCTTACTTCTAAGCTGCACCATGCTCACTAAAACTTTGTTTAGCTTACGTGGATCGTTTTGCCTGCAACTGGCATCGACTTTCAACCACAGACCTAGCATCATATACTATTATATACTACTTTTTATAACAGTCAAGTATATTATGTCCACTTTATTATATTTTTTAATTACCTCACTACAAGCACTTAATGTATTACCTGTTGTAAGAACATCATCTACCATTAAAACTTTTTTACCCACTAAATTTTTTTCCAAAACCCCAAAAGCATTTTTCAAGTTCTCTTTTCTATTATAAGCAGTAAGTTTTTTCTGCTCACCTAAATCATCTTTTTTATATAAAAAATCTAAAAGTTGTTTATTAAATTTTTCTGCAACCCCTTTTGCTAAATATTTACCATGATCAAAACCTCTTCTTTTTATAGTATTTTTATTACTTGGCACAAAAGTTACTATATCAAAAGTTATATTTTCTTTCTGTATTTTTTCATTAAGTAATTTAACAAAGTACTCTCCAACTTCAAAATTTCTTTTTTCTTTATAATTAATTACTAACATCCTCATAGCTTGCGAATAATAATTACAACTATATATTTCTTTTAAATTCAAAATTTCATAAGAATAATTTACTTCTCTACTTTTCTCTAAGCACTTTTTACATAAAACATTCTCTTCTATTTCACCCCCGCAAGAAATACATTTATAATTTCTTGGATATATAACCTCTAAAAGACAGTTAAATAAATATTTAATTATACTAATCCCTCCATGGTATTTCATTATATAATCTAACTATTTTTCTAGCTTTATCAATATTAACGCTTTCTTTTTTACTAAGTAATATCAACTCTTTTTTTTCTGTAAGTACTGAAAATCGCCCACATAAAAATACTATTTCTTTATAAGAATAAAAATTTTTACTGTCGTTGTACATAATTACATTAGTATTTTTTATATTATCTATCAGTCCTTGTATATTACTGTGTATGATTATTGAATTTTTTCTTTGATTTAAACTTTTATATAACTCTGAACTTTTTCCATTATAATTTATAACTTCAATGTCCTTAAATTGATTTTCAAATTCAATAAATTTATTATAAATATCATTAGCTTTATCTTTTTCTACGTAGATAATTACATTTTCACCCTTACTATAAAACCATTCAAGATAGGTATAAAAAACATATGGTACTTTCTCTCTTAAATCAAATCTTGAAACTATACTTCTTGGCTCTTTAAAATGTGTATTTTTTTCTTGTGTAGTAATACAAATTGCTTCTGATTTTGTAATAATAACATCAATTGAAAAAACTATTATTTTCTTTGCCATTTTATAAGCTAAGTCTATTATTTCAGTTATTGCTGCTTTTGTATAATTTGAATAAAAACTTATATCATCAATTATTATAAAGTCATATGATTTTGATATTTTTTCAAAACTTTCAAAAAG
>JBOGAY010000197.1:0-12766 GCA_051655925.1 Sarcina sp.
TTCCTTGACGCTGTAACAAATTCTACATATGAACTTATGAATGGCAAAATTAGTTGTTACAATGCTAGCTATACAAAATTTTTAGAACTTAGAGAAAAAGATTTAGAATCTAAATTAAAAGCTTACAAACTTCAACAAGATGAAATTAAAAGACAAGAAGCTATTATAGAAAAGTTTCGTTCATTTAACAGAGAAAAAAGTATAAAAGCTGCAGAAAGTAGAGAAAAAGTTTTAGATAAAATGGAAAGACTTGATGCACCTGAACTTGTAAGAAGAGCTACTAGAATAAAATTTGAAACTGAAATTAAAAGTGGTAATGATGTCCTTTTCATAGATAATCTTTCAAAATCATATGGCGAGAAAAAACTTTTTGAAAATATATCATTTGAAGTTAAACGAGGTGAAAAAGTTGCCTTAATAGGTGAAAATGGTCGTGGAAAAACTACACTTTTAAAAATATTACTTGGAAAAGTAAAGCAAGACTCTGGTTCATGCTCACTTGGTAAAAATGTAATTACTGGATATTATGATCAAGAACAATCTGACCTTAATCTTGATAAAACTATCATAGATGAAATTTGGGATACTTTTCCTAAAATGACTACAACTGAATTAAGAAATGCTCTTGCCTCTTTCCTATTCACTGGTGATGATGTATTTAAAGAAATCTCTCTTTTAAGCGGTGGAGAAAAATGTAGAATAAATTTATTAAAATTAATGCTTTCTAAACCAAATTTCTTGCTTTTAGATGAACCTACTAACCACCTTGATATAATGTCAAGAGAAGCTTTAGAAGATGCTATTTTAAGTTATGATGGTACACTTGTTGTTATTTCTCATGATAGATATTTCTTAAATAAAGTTATAAGTAAAATTTTAGAACTTGAGGAAAACAGTATAAATACTTATCTTGGTAATTATAGCTACTTTGCTGAAAAGAAAGAAAACCCTAATAGATTTGAATCTTTTAGTATTTCAGATAGTAATAAAACCAAGACACAAATTAAAGACGAAAGAAAAAAAATGAAAGAAAAAGAAAAACTAGCTAAAGCTAATAAAAATAAAATTAAAACTATAGAAAAAGAAATTTCAGCTCTTGAAGAAACTTTAACTTCTCTTCAAGAAGACTTATGTAAAGAAGAGATATATTCAAACCCTTCTGAAAGTGAAAGAGTTAATAAAGAAATTTCTACTAATGAAGAACTTTTAGCATCTTTATATGAAACTTGGGAAGAACTCCAAACTATAGAATAATTAAAAGAAGGTGGAAAAATCGGTTCTTACTCAAGTATGGGTATAAAAAATAAGTATACAACAAAAGGGCATTTTAGGATGCCCTTTTCTAATGTATTCAGTATTCTATTTCACCAAAGATGAGAAAGAACCGAAAAATCCACCTTCTTTTAAAATAAAAAAAATTTATTATTAACAATTCTATTTTATCTTCTATATCCTCTACAATATCTAGCAAGAACTCTCTTAACAGCACACTCTGCTGCTTGGTCTATCATTTTCTTTAAGCATTTATCCATTTTTCTTAATTTATTTATAACATATACTCTTTGGCATTTTGTAGTATCTGTTATACAAAATTCTCTACCTGGATAATACTCTGGACATTCAAACACACACTCATCTACTACTTGTTGTATTCTATATAATCCATTATCAAGACAAGTAAACTCTACTTTACCCTTGCAATCAGTCTTTTTACTAGCTACTAACTTTTCACATCCATCTTGTATTAAATACAAATTAAATGGTACACAACTAATTGGCTCACCATCTGAGCAATTTAACAATGAATATACTTCAACTCTCCCCATTGTTGGTAATGGTTTATAAGTTGGTCTACAACAACTCATACAACTTGTGTCTATTGTATCTTCTAAACAGCAATCTTCCTCTGGATCACATCCACAGTTACAATCACAACTACATTTATCATCCCACTCATTAGCGCTATGACAATTCATATATTCTTCAAAGTTCATAACTTTACCTCCTTAGTTATTTTAAAATATTACGACCTTTACTTAATATATATATATGAATGTTAAAGACTTAGGGTGATAATTTTTTTATTTTTCCTTACTATTATCTATAATTTTTTCCGCAAGACGTCTATACATATTTGCCTTGTTAATTAAAGCTGTTACTGTTAATATTTGTTCTTCAGTTTTTTCTATATTTTCATTATTTTTTATTGTCTCTTCTATATTTTCAACTTCATTTTTAAAATCATCTGCATTTTTTTTATTCATTTTTATATAACTTTCATAAAGTTCTTCTAAATCTACTTTTTTTTCATCTGAAATTCTTATTACAATACTATCAAGTACATCTTTTATATCAGCTATTGATAAGCCACCTTTTAATTGATAAATTAAACTCATTAAAATTATATGCTCTTTAGTGTATTTCTTTTTATTCACTGGCATTAATAATTTTCCTTTTACATAATTATTTATCATTGTTTTCGTTAGTATTTTATCATCTTCTTTTCTCTTAGAAGTTTCTAATTTTGATTCAAATAATTGTATAACTTGATCCATGTATAAATCTATTTCTGGAATTTCTTTAAGCTCTATATTATCAAATAAATTTAAATCCTCTATATTTTTTTCTAAACTTTTCATACAACACCTCTTGATGTAGTTTTTAAAACTATATTTAATATTAATTATATCAGAATTTTTTTAAATTACTTTAAATTTCTAAAATTTTCTTAAAAATAATATTGACATTATTTAATTTTTAGATGATAATCATATTATAACAACATGTAGTTTTTAAAACTACATGTCGAATCATAGATATTGAACAGGAGATGTTTTTGTGAATAATAATCGTTTTAGAGAACCAATAAATGGATTTACTCATCTATTTGGTGCTATTTTATCATTACTGGCCCTTATTATCATGCTTATAAAAGTATCATCATTAGATTTAAATATAGGACTTGCCTTTACATCAGCTACTGTATTTGGAATAAGTCTTATCTTATTATATAGTGCTTCTGCCACATACCATTTAGTAAATGCAAAAGATTCTACTATAGCCTTTCTTAGAAGACTTGATCATTCAATGATTTTTATTTTAATTGGAGGGACTTATATTCCCTTTTGCTTATTAGTTTTACAAGGTTCTACTAGAATCATTTTCACATCAATAATAATTTTTTTAACAATTGCTGGTATATTATTCAAAATGCTTTGGTTTAACTGCCCACGATGGTTATCAACAGCTATATATATCGGTATGGGATGGTTTTCTGTACTATTAATCTCACCTCTGTACCATGAAATATCACTCACAGGAGTATTATGGCTTATTGCTGGAGGAGTTGCTTACACAATAGGTGGTGTAATATATGCTATTAAACCAAAATTTCTTGAATTTAAATATTTAGGATTTCATGAAATTTTCCATCTATTTATATTAGCAGGAAGTTTATTTCACTTTATCTGTATTTACTTCTATGTTTTTAGATAAGTCTTTAAATACAATAAAAAAATGTACCGAATTTTAATTCGATACATTTTTTCTATTTATAAACTTTCACTTCATCTATAAAAGCTTTCATTGTATTAGATAAGAATTTATCTTGATGATATATAAATTTAAAATCTCTCTTAATATTTTCCATTCCTTCAATAATAACTTCTTCTAATATTCCATCTTTTATTTTTTCTTGAGCACATATATATGGTACACATGCTACTGCTAACCCTACTTCTACCACTTTTAAAATTGCTTCTGTACTTCCAAGTTCCATGATTATATTATAATCAATTTTATTTATTCTAAGATTACTTTCAACAACATCTCTTGTTCCACTACCTTCTTCTCTCACAATTAAAGATAGTTTTCTATTTTCATCTATATTATATTCTTTTGATTTTATAAAAATAAGTTTATCTTTTATAATATCTTCTTCAATAATTTCAGAACATTTTATGTCACCTTCTACAAACGCAACATCAACTTCATTATCAATTATCATTTTCTCTATTGATGTAGTATTTTCTATAACTATAGATATTTCTACATCTGCATTTTTAGTTAAAAAATGTTTCACTATTTCCGGAAGTATATACACACCTATTGTTGTACTAGCTCCCACTCTAATTCTTCCACTTATATTTTTTCTAGTATTTTCTAAAGTTACTTTAACTTCATCATATAAGTTTAAAATTCTTTTAACATATCTTAAATAAACTTCTCCTTCATATGTTAAGTATAATTTCTTTCCAATTCTATCAAATAAACTTACTCCAAGTTCTTTTTCCATTTCTTTAATCGCTTGACTGACTGATGGTTGACTTATATATAATTTTTTTCCAACTTCTGTCATATTTAGCGAACTTGCTGTTTCATAAAATATATTTAACTTTCTAAAATTCATAAAATTTATCCTCTAATCTTTTTTAACATCTTCAAAGTCAACATCTATTACTGTTCCATTAAATTTGTCTTCTTTATTTATTTCTTCTTCTGTAGTTGTTTTTCTTTCTTGTTCTTTTTGCCCTTCACTAAACTTGTATCCATTAATATTTTCTCTTTCTTGTTCTTCCCTATATTGCTTCATTATTTTCTTACTTTTATATTTAAAGTAAAACCATACTGCAACACCTATAAGAACTATAAATGGTATTGCCCAAAACAATACTTTCGCTGCAATAATTACTAATACTACTGTTATTATTATATTTAATATACTCTTCATAAACATCCCTTCACTTTTAGATATTTTTATTAATTATAACACAGTAAAAGATTTTTTTAAAATCCTAAAAATTTATTTATAATATTTAAAACTTAAGGAAAAAATAATTATATAACTTTTAAGAAAAGAGGATGTAAAATGTTTAAAAAAATTATTTTTTATACTTTAACAGCAATATTATTTTTAAATACACTTTCTATTCCTGTTAAAGCTTCAGAAAATTCACCATCGAAAGTTATATATTTAACCTTTGATGATGGAATATCACCTAAAATGACAGATACATTTATAAATATTTTGAATAATGAAAATGTAAAAGGAACTTTTTTCGTAATTGGAAATACTTTAGAAAGCAATCAAGAAATATTAAAAAAACTTGTTGATTCAGGACATGGTCTTGGACTTCATACTTATTCACATGAAGCTCATCTTGTTTATCACTCAAAAGAATCGTTTATTAATGAAATGATTAAAACACAAGAAATAATAAAAAACTTAACAGACCAACATATCAATATTATAAGATTTCCATTTGGAAGCAAAAATCATTGCTTTAAATTAAACGATGAATGGATTGATACTATACACGAAAATAACATGAAAATTTACGATTGGAATGTTGATACTCATGATGGAGAATATCCTAATAACGAACCTTATAATATATATAAATCATCTATTAGTGACAAAGATAATATTATACTTTTAATGCATTGTACATCTTTAAATAAAAACTCAGCTATTGCATTAAAACAAACTATTAAATATTATAAAAATAAAAATTATACTTTTAAAATTATAGATGATTCAACACCTGAAATGTATTCTTTTAAATCCAAAAAAAATAAAGAAGTAGCATCTGCTACTTCTTTTACTTAATTATAAAAGCATTGTCATTATTATCCAATTCCTCTCTTTCTTCTTTATCTGCTAAACTCTTTTTATACTTTTTGTCATAAACTAAAGATGCTACTAAAGCTGCACTAGCTAGTGCTAGTAATGTAGCTTTTCCTTTTTTAACTTTCACAATAATCACCACCTATTTTATAACATATATATTAATTTTGGTTTAGTTTTTTTACTTTCCAATTTGTATTAGCAACTATTTGTTTTACTCTTTTTAAAGACATTTCCGGATGTATTGTTTGCTCATGTGCTATTGTTAATACTGACATTGCAATTGCAAATTTAACAGTTTCTTCTGTTGTTAAATTATTAAGATAACCATATCCCATACCCGAAACAAATGAATCACCTGCTCCTGTTACATTTATAACTTCTACTTTTCCAGCACAAATTTTTCCACATTCACTTCCATCATTATAGAATATTCCTTCTGCATCAAGACTTATAAATACCTTTTGCACCCCAAGTTCTCTAAAATAATTACTAGCTCTTATTAAATCTTCATCATCTATTATTGGGAATCCAGCTAAAATTTCCGCTTCATGTCTATTAGGTTTTATTGTATGAAAATATTTAATAAGATGTTTAACACCTCTTGCCTTTTCTGCAGAAACAGGATCCAAAATAAACTTTGTATCAAAATTAGTTAAAAGATATTCCATTATTACAGGGTTATCTGAATCTAATACTACGTATTCTGCATTTTCAATTATTTCTCTTTTTGTTTCTATAAACTCAGGACTCATCTTATCTATACTTTTAACATCAACAACAGCTGATACCATTTCACCATGCTCATCTAAAATAGCTAAATAAGTAGGTGTTCCCATTCCTTCTAAAACTAATGAATCTGACATATCATATCCAAATTCTTCACCATGCTTCATCATTGCTTTACCATTAGCGTCATCACCTAAAATTGAAATGAATTTTACATTTGCGTCAACTCTTGCCATATTTTCAGCTATATTTCTACAAACACCACCAAATGACATTTTAACCTCTCCTGGTGTTGAATTATAAGGTCTATATTTAGATTTACTAAATCCAAATATATCTACTATTGATGCACCAAATACTAAAATATATGGCTCTTTTCCTATGTTCATTAAAAAATTCCCTCCTAGTTGCTATTACATTTTACTTAAATTGATTTATTGACTCTATATATTCAAAGCCTTTTTCTATTAATACTTCTTCTAAATCTTTCTTATCTATATTTAAATCTTCACAAAGAGAATCTAAGTTTGAATAGTAATCTCTTAACTTAAGATTTATTATACTTAATAACATAAATGAATCCATTGTTTTGTAATTATCTAAGCCCATTTTTAACTCCCCTCATTGTAAAATCACTTTATTATCCATTATATACGACTTTTCCTTCTACTACAAATATTTAATTTAATAAAATCACTTTATCTTATTGCTTTTTATTTCATTTCTTCTTTTGAATACTATAAATGCTATAAAAGTTATAAATTCTACAATTGGTACCGTTAACCATACACCTGTTAATCCCCAAATTTTAGATAGCACAAAAACTAAAACTACTGTCAATATAAGTCCTCTAAATGTTGAAAGTAGAAATGAAATTTTGTTTTTTTGCATTGCTTGTAAATATGCGATTCCAACAATATTGATTCCCATAAATATAAAAGCTATAAAGTATAATCTAAGCCCATATGCTGTTATACCTATAATACTACCTGTTTGATTAGTAAAAATACTTATAATTTGTCTTGGGAATATTGCTCCTATTAAGAAAAATATAATTCCTAAAATTAGTGCTATTTCAAAACTTTTCTTAAATAAAACTTTTACTCGCTCTTCCTTTTTCGCTCCATGGTTAACACTAACTAATGGCTGCATACCTTGTGATATACCATTAAATACTGCTAGAAAAATAAGAGCTACATTTGCTATAATTCCATAAGCTGATACAGCTATATTTCCACCAATAGATAGAATTACATTATTAAATATAAGTATAACAAATCCAGCTGAAAGTTCTGTTGCAAAGCTTGGCATACCATTTGAAATTATTTTTCCAATCTTCCCAAATCTTACTTCTCTAAATTCTAAGTGTAATGAATTGTTTTTACTAAAGAAATGAATAAATAGAACTAAAACACCTACTGCTTGTGCAATTGTTGTTGCAAGTGCAGCGCCTCTCATTCCCATGTTTAGTGGATATATAAAAATATAATCTAAAACTATATTCATTATATTGGTTACTATTATTGATATCATAGAAAGTCTTGGTGCTTTATCACTTCTTACAAATACATTTAGTACATTAGAAAGAATAAAAATAAAGTTAAAATTTAAAACAATTTTTATGTACTCTTTTACAAACGGAAATGTCTGAGCACTAGCTCCTAATATATAACAAATATTATCAATAAAAAAGTAACTTAAAATATTAAGTAATATAACTACTGCTAAAGCTCCTACCATTGAGCTTGTAAATATTGCATTAGCTTTGTGCATTTTTTTCTGTCCAATTGCAATTGATAGTGCAGTTGCTCCTCCAACTCCAAAAGTCATTGCAATTGCATAATATAAAGTAAATATAGGTACTGCTATATTTAGTGAAGCTAAACCTAATTCACCAAGTCTTCTTCCTATAAACATAGTATCAAAGAATATACATACGGAAAGTCCTAGCATTCCACTAACAGAAGGTATCATATATTTCCATAGGAGTTTAGTTTCTTTATCATTTAATAAATCTAATTTTGCACTCATAATTTCCTCCTATACTTTTTTCATTCGTATTTTATATGTATTATTGTATTTTCGTAATCATTTCTATTTCTATAAGTTCTGACTTTGAAAATCCTTTTTTAAAATATCTTATTTGCTTATATTTAACTCCTTCCATCTCAAAATCTAAAACATCTACTCTATCACCTTTATATACTAAAGGCTCTTTTTTACCTTTTAAATAAATTTTTACTTCCATTTTATTCATCATCTCCAAATCTTTTAAATCTTTTCACTCTTTTTTTGCCTCTATTTCTAATATACTTTCTATACACAAGTAAAATAGCTAAAAATATCGCTATTGAAACCACTATATTTTTTTCATATAATACATAACTTAGTATTGCCAAAACAATAGCTATTAAACCTGCTATTATATCTGTCTTTTTTATATTCTCAAACATACTTCTCCTCCCAAAATTCTAAATCTCTATTCCATTATGCCATTAAAATTGATATATTTAAACATAATGATACAAATTTTTAGGAGGTTTTTGATTATGACATTAAATATTGCCCATAGAGGTTTTTCAGCATTATACCCTGAAAATACAATGCTTGCATTTAGAAAAGCAAAGGAAGAAGGTTTTTGTGATGGTATAGAACTTGATGTCCAACTAACAAAAGATAATGTACCTATAGTTATACATGATGAAAAATTAGAAAGAACAACTGGTGCATCAGGTCTTGTAACAGACTTAACTTATAATGAAATTAGAAAATTAAATGCAGGTTTAAATGAAAAAATACCTAGTCTTGAAGAGTATTTAGAATTTGCTAAAGCAAATAAAATTTATACTAATTTAGAACTAAAAAATAGTATTTTAAAATACAAGAACCTTGAAAGTATAACTTTAGACTTAATATATAAACTTGGCCTTGAAAAAGATGTCATTCTTTCATCTTTTAATCATGAATCTATGATTAAAGTTAAAGAACTTGATAAAAATATAAAAACTGGTTTACTTTACGATTGCTTGTTATTTAACCCTCAAAAATATTGCAAAGCTTGTAATGCTGATGCAATGCATCCTGATTTTCACTCATTACTATTAAGTAAAAGAAGCCTTAAAAATATGCTAGAAAATGGAATTGAAGTTAATAGCTATACAATAAATAAAGAACGTCATATGATAAAGTTTATAGAAGAGGGAATTACTTCAATTATAACTAACCATCCTGATAAACTTCATAACTTATTAAAAAAATAGAGGGTTGTCCAAAAGGACTCCCCTCTATTTTAATGCTTCTTCGATAAAATACAAATCTCTACTCACAATAAATTTCCCGTGATACATCTCTGGATTTTCACTTTTCAAAACTTTTATTGCATCTTCATATGTAAACCATTCTAATTTTATTCCCTGCTCTATTTCGTTCTTAGAAAGTGTACTTACTGATTTTTCTTTTATTATACCTTTATATGCAAATGATAATTGCATTAAATTATTATTATCTGAATATTCTATTATTAGTCCAACTTCTTCTTTAATTTCCATTTTATAGCCAGTTTCTTCTTCAATTTCTCTAAGTGCCGCCTCTTCAATAGTTTCACCTTTTTCTATCCCACCGCCTGGAAGCTTATGATATCCTTCATTGCTTACATTTAATAGTGCTATTTTATTTTCTTCATTAGCTAAAACTACTCTTGCGGCTCTTCTTAAATTATATGCTCTATCTTTTTTATTACTAATAAGTCCTAAATCTTCATTAAATATCTCTTTTATAAGCTTCATGCTTCTCTCTCCTAAGAATAAATTTCTAGATTATTATAACTTATTTTTCAGATTAAGTGTACCCAAAAAATATTAACTTTCTACATCTATTGTATATTTTTTTTAATTTCTTTTAAATTTTATCTTAAAAGAACATCTTACTTAATAAAAATATCCATAAGTATAATGATTTTGTAACATAAGTTCTATTAATTTAGGGTCATCTATAATAAAATTGCTATTCTCTATCACCTCATATGCAACTCCACAATATAAAAGAGCACTTATTGGTATAATCTTAAATGGAACTGCATTAGAGTAAATAATTATAACCCCACCTAAAATCAAAGCATACATTCCTATTCTTTCTCTTGTAAGTAATTTTTTCATCTTCCTTTTCAAAATTCTTGGTGTAGGAAGTTCTATAACTGTTATCATAAAAAACTCCTTAAAAATACTTTCTATTTATTTATATTTTTATTTTCATTTTTTATGAAAAAGACAAATTACTTTAATAACTGTAATTTGCCCTTTTATTTTAATATTCTCTTTTACTATCTCTTTTTAATTTTTCAACTTCTGCTACTTCAAGTTTAACTTTTTTTGCAATAGTTTCAACATCTAAAATATCTAAAAGTTCTGTTGCAATTCTTATTTTTTCACCTCTAGCACCTTCTGTTGTTGCCTTAGTAAGCTTAAGTTCATTGATACTTTCTTCTAAATTTTCATCTTTATATGTATCTAAATAAGAATGATATTCTGACCCAATTTTATATCCTAATATAGCGTCCATATTCACATTATCTGCTGCTTTGAATATTGATTTATCTACATCTTTAAACTTAGTTTTAAACTCTGCTATCATATCTTTTATTTCAAATCTTTTATTACCTATCTTCTTAGCTGCAACCATACATGCACAGTTAAGAGGCCATATTCCTGCATTTTGTATCCAACTCTTAATGTGATTTTCTTCTATGTAATACATTGGTCTTATAAGCTCAATCCCATCAAAATTTGTGGCTTTAAGTTTTGGAAGCATAGTTTTAAAATTTCCACCATAAAGTATATTTAACATCGTTGTCTCAATTGCATCATTAAAATGATGCCCAAGTGCAAGCTTATTACATCCTAGTTCCTTAGCTTTCATATATAAAGAACCTCTTCTCATTCTTGCACACATATAACAAGGATAATCTTTAGCTATTTTATCAACAACTTCAAATATTCCTGATTCATATATTGTAAGTGGTATATTTAAATAATTACAGTTATCCTCTAAAAGTTCTCTTATATTTTTATGATACCCTGGGTCCATTGCTATAAACTCAAGTTCAAAATTTACCTGTCCGTGTTTTTTTAATTCTTGGAATAATTTTGCCATTATAAGAGAATCTTTTCCTCCTGATATAGCTACACCTACCTTATCACCTTCTTCAACAAGGTTGTAGTCTTTTATAGCTTTAACAAACTTAGTCCATACTTTTTTTCTATATTTTTTTATTAAACTTCTTTCTATCTCATCAAGCGGCTTTCTTTCATTAAAAGGTACTAATATATCGCACCCTGATCCTGCTATGCTACTCATTTTAATCCACCTCTTCTATTCTAAAAATCCACTTCTTATTATATATCATATATATTTTTTTTAATAGACATAATTTAAATAGGTTTTTTCTTCTTTTATAGTTTTATATATTCCAAAATTTTCATGTTTATATTCACACTTAAATAAACATACTAAAAAAATATAACTCTTTTATTTGTAATTAGTTTTACAAATTTGGTATAATTTAGAAAAAGATTGAAAGTTGGGGTGTTTATTTATGAAAGCTGTTATAACAGTAGTGGGAAAGGATAGAGTTGGTATTATTGCTGAAGTATCTAAATTATTATCAGATAATAATATAAATATTTTAGATATAAGTCAAACTATTATGGACGATTATTTTACAATGATGATGATTACTAATTTTTCAAATTCATCAAAAAATTTTGATGCTATGAGAAAACTTTTTAATGATTACTCAAAAACTGCAGCAGTTGATATATCTATTCAACATGAAGATATATTTAACTCAATGCATAAAATATAGGAGGTTTTTTATGATTACTCAAAATGAAGTTGTAGAAACACTTTCTATGATAAAAGAACAAAATCTTGATGTTAGAACTACTACTCTTGGATTATCTTTACTTGATTGTGCTAGTGATACTATTGATAGAGTTTGTGACAAAGTATATGACAAAATAACAAAAAATGCTCAAAACTTAGTAAAAGTTGGAGAAGATATCGAAAAAGAATATGGAATTCCTATCATTAATAAAAGAATATCAGTTACGCCAATCTCTTTAGTTGCTGCTAGTACTTGTGCAAAAAGTTATCTACCTATTGCACGTGCTATGGATAGAGCTGCTAAAGAAGTTGGAGTTAACTTTATTGGAGGCTTCTCTGCGTTAGTCCATAAAGGATTTACTAATAGTGATATAACACTTATAAACTCAATACCAGAAGCGCTAAAAGAAACAGATATTGTTTGTTCTTCTGTTAATATTGGTTCTACTAGATATGGAATAAATATGGATGCAGTTAAACTTATGGGAGAAATCACAAAGAAAACTGCAAATATAACTCCTGATGGGTTCG
>JBOGAY010000198.1:0-13930 GCA_051655925.1 Sarcina sp.
AAAATAACAATTACTTTCTATTATCTCTTTAAAATCATCTATTCCCACTGGCAAACTTTTCTTAATCATGCTTTCACCTCACCATATATTTTTCTTATATTATACCATACCTTATATTTTTAAACAAAAAAAGTAGTGCCTTCACACTACTTTAATTTATAGATACATTTTTCTTAATTTTTTCAGCAGCTGCAATATCATATTCTAAATATTTTCCATTATTTAAATATGTAAATGGTTTATATTTTATTTTAATTCTGGCCAATACCCTGTATTTGCAACTATCAAATCATCTAATATATCTTTAGCTACTCTTGCACTTGGAACAGTTTTTGACATAGTTATTGCTTGCCATAATTTTTGATATGATCCTTCAATCCAAGCCTCCACTGTCAATTTCTCTACAGAAACTTGCTGTTCCATTAACCCTTTTTGGAACTGTGGAATTTTTCCAATAACTAATGGTTCTGGTCCGTTACTTCCAACTAAACATGGTATCTCTATCATCCCTGTAGAATCAAAATTTACTATAGCTCCATTATTTTCTACAATTAATAACATTCTTTCTTTTGTATTGAAAGCTATCGCTCTTGCTAAATCAACTATATATGATGCATGAACATCCGTATGAAGAGTAGTTTCTTTAGCTGTTCCTAACTCTGATATTTTTTTACACTCTCCAAACACATGCTTTTCTCTACCGTCCATTACCTCATTAGCTCTAGTATAGTCTGGATTTGAATGTTCAACTACATAATCTGGAAAAAGATAATATTTTAAGTATGTATTAGGTAAACTATCTGGATCTGTTAAATAAACATCTCTTGCCTTTAGATGAGTTTCAACCCAGCTAGGATCCATATGTTGTCTATCCTCTGTCTCTTTTGGCAGATACCCATTTTTACTTATATGTTCTTTTAACTTTGGCATTAAATCCTTTCCTTCTTTATCTCTTATATCAGTCCACCACCCAAAGTGATTTAATCCATAATATTTAACAACCATATCTTTTCTAGAACTCAATCCCAATATATTTGCCATTCTAGTTTCTGTTCCTATTGGCATGTCACAAATATTTAAAACTTTAGATTTTGGTCTCAACACTCTTGTTGCTTCAGCTACTATAGCTGCTGGATTAGAATAATTTAACATCCATGCATTTGGGGAATATGTTTCCATATAATCAATTATCTCTATTACTCCACCAATAGATCTCATCCCATATGCTATTCCTCCAGGTCCACAAGTTTCTTGACCAAGAACACCATGTTTCAGAGGTATTTTTTCATCTAATTCTCTCATAGGGTATTTACCTACTCTAATATGAGCCATTACAAAATCTATATCTGTAAAAACTTCAGATGGTTCTATTGAATAGTTAAACTCTATTTCTGGTGCTCTCTCCTTTAATATAATTTTACAAGCTTCAGCTATAGTCTCTTGTCTTTTTTTATCATTATCATAAAAATTTATCTTTCTTATTGGAAATTTATCTAAATTATCTAACAGCATCAATATTATTCCTGGAGTAAATGTACTTCCTCCTCCTGCTATTAAAACTGAAAACTTTTTCATAAAATCAACTCCCTTATATTTAAATTTATTTTATTAAGCTTGAACAGTAACTAACTCTTCAGAGTTATTCAATAATTTTTCAAAACTTTCCCTTACTTGAGGAACAGATAACCCTACAATTATTTGTATAGCACTTCCATTTTTCACAACTCCGTGAGTACCAATTTGTTTAAAATATCCTGCTCCTTGAACTAAATTTGGATCTTTTACAGTTAATCTAAGTCTTGTTGCACAATTGGTTACATCTACAATATTTTCAGTATCACCTAATCCAATTAAAATATTATAAGCGATTTCATCAAATTGAGATTTAATTTTAGAATTACCCTCTGCTTTTAATTTAAAATCAGCTTTACTATAAAGTTTAACCTCTTCATCCTCCTCTCTTCCAGGAGTTTTCAAATCCATTTTTTCTATAATCACTTTAAATGCAAAAGCATATATACCAATAAATATAATTCCAATAGCAATTTGAGTAAATACCATAGTTGAATGATTTTTAAAAAGTGGAATCCAATTTAAAGTAGCTGTATTTATAAGTCCACTTCCCATACTACCAACAACTCCAAAAGAATACATTATTGCTGCCATACTTGCTGCTAAAATAGAGTGAATTATAAATAACACCGGTGCTATAAATAAAAATGTAAATTCAAGTGGTTCAGTTATTCCTACAAGAACTGCTGTAAGTGTTGCTGGAATCAATAATCCTATAACAGCTTTCTTCTTTTCAGATTTTGATGTGAAATAAAAAGCTATGGCGATTCCAATTGCTCCAAAAATTTTACTATTTCCAAATAGCGAAAATCCTCCTTGAGGAAATACTGATTTTAAAGGTACTGTTAATTGTGAAAAATGAGTCAAATTTTCTGCCCAAAATTTTGTTATTCCCTCATCTACAACTGCAGGTCCATAAGTAAATGGAGTATATATAAAATGATGTAATCCCGTTGGAATAAGTAACCTTTCTAAAAATGTATAAATCCAAACTCCTAAAGAACCAGAAGAAGCTAAAAATATCTGTAAAGAACCTATACCATTTTGTACTTTTGGCCAAATTATTGCTGTTGCAACTGCTAATAATAACGTTGGTATAAACGAAACTATTACAACAAAAGCTGATCCTTGAAATATTCCTAAGAAATCTGGAAGTTTTTTATCAAAATATTTGTCGTGAAAATAAACTACCATTCCTGCAACAACAATGGCTCCAATAATGCTTGTATCTAATGTTTTTACACCACCAATAGTTGTAAGTCCTGTTCCAGCTCCGATTGGTTGAGAAAAATCAATATTTAATGCAGGTCCCCAATAATTTAATATAGAACTTATAAAATAATTGTATGACATATATATAACAAAGGATTCCATACAAGCTCTAGCATTAGATGTTTTAGCTAAGCTTATTGGTAATCCTATTGCAAATAATATTGGCATCTGTCTAAATACAGTCCACCCACCCTCTTCGATAGTTTTAATTATTTTAAACCAAGTTGTATCAGGATTTGATAATGTTCCCACAAATATGGGATTTCTCAGTAAAATTGTTAGTCCTACTACCAATCCAGAAAAAGCAAATATCAATACAGGTGTATACATAGCTCCACCAAATCTTTGAATCTGTTTCATCATGACTACCACTCTCCTCTTAACTTTAGGTTCTGATGTTAATTAATTACCTCATCATTTTTATAAAGTAAAGAGTTTCAAAAGAATAAAAAAAATTTACTATAACTAGTAAATTTTTATTTTAAAAATTCTATTATCATTTCAAAGCATAATAAACAATTTGGAAAAAACTCATTTCCACTAATATTTCTATCATCTAATTTATTTGTATCATGTAATTTAAAAGTTATATCAGCTAGCTCTCCTAAAGTATTCCTATTTTCATTTGTAAAAACTATCACTTTAGCATCATTATTTCTTGCTTTTTTTAAAATTGTTAGTGCACTACCAGTTTCTCCAGATTTAGAAACTAAAACTACTACTTTAGGTGCCAAATTTGTTGCTTCATAGTTTTGATGTTGATTAGAAAATATGCTGAGATATCCATTATTTAAAAGTTTTAATTGAAAATATTTAGCTACTATCTCTGAAAATCCTACTCCATAAAGTAAAATAAGATTTTTTTTATTCACTTCCAATAGTTCTTTTATTTTGTCAAAAGATTCTTTGTTTTCATTATAGATATCAAATTTATTATCTAAATTTAAATGAAAAACCTTATCTTTAACTTCATCATTTTTATTAGTATAAATAAATTTTAAATTATATATCATATCTGTAAATCCACTATATTTCATTTTTTTTGCTAAATTTACAATTACTGTTGTAGAACAAAAATTATTTTTAGCTATCTCTTTTATTCCAAACTTAAGTGCTCTATCTAAATCTTCTAAAATAAATTTAAGTACTAGCATCTCTGATTCATTTAAATTATATCTATTTTCTAACTTTGTTAAGTCCATATATCCCCTCCAATTAATTCATTAGTAATCTATATACTTTAAATTTTATAATTTTGCAAAAAAAAATTTGACATTTAAAAAATAAAAGAGTATAAATGTATCACAAAAGTAATTAATTAATTTTATTAACTAATTAAATTAAAATAAATCGGAGGTTGGAAAATGAAATATTTTTTAGACAGTGCAAAATTAAACGAGATTGAGTATGCTTATGAGAACTATGGAATTGATGGTGTTACAACAAATCCTAGACATATAATGTTAAGTGGAAAACCTTTTTTAAAAGTAATTGAAGACTTAGCACAATGGGTAAAAGAAAAAGATATCGTGGGATATGAAAAGTTTCCAATCTCTGTTGAAATAAATCCAAATTTAGCTACATGGCAGGAAATGGTTGAAGAGGGAGAAAAAATTGCTGCATATTCTCCAAACTTCATTATAAAAATACCTTGTATCGAGCAGGGATTAATTGCTGCAAGAAAATTAGAAAATAAAGGAGTTAGAACTAATGTAACATTAGTATTCTCTCCATCACAAGCAATACCAGTAGGAAAATTAGGAGCTAAATTTGTGTCACCTTTCGTAGGGTGGAAAGAAAACTCAGGAGAAGATACAGCTCAATACATTCAAGATATTGTAGATATATACTCAATTCATGAGTTTGAAACAGAGATTATAGTTGCAGCATTAAGAAACGGAAAGCAAATTGCAGACGCAGCAAAAGCAGGAGCAGATATAGTAACTTGTGGATTAGATGTGTATAAAGCAAGTTTTGAACATCCATTTACAGAGTATGGATTAGGTGTATTTAGAAAAGCTTGGGATGAAACAGCAAAGTAAAATTAGTCTTAATCTAAAAAATGGAGGGTATAAAATGAGAATCGGATTTATAGGTCTTGGGTTAATGGGAGAGCCAATGAGCTCAAATATCATAAAAAAATTAGAAAATGAAGTTTTAGTATTTGATATAGATTCTGAAAAAGTAAAAAAAATGGAAACTTTAGGAGCAACTGGAGCTACTTCAATAAAAGAGATTGGAGAAAAAGCAGATGTTATAATATCAATGGTTCCAAAGAGTGAACATGTTCAAAGTGTTTACCAACAACTTTTAGAAGTAGCTAGAGCAAACCAGATTTTCATAGATATGAGCACAATTGATCCAAAGGTTTCAATAAACTTAGCAAAACAGATTGCAGAAAAAGGTGCAGTAATGTTAGATGCACCAGTTGTAAAGTCTGTACCAGCTGCTGAAGCTGGAGTTTTAGGAATATATGTTGGTGGAGAACAGGAAACTTACAACTCTGTTAAATTTATTTTAGAATGTATGGGCAATAATATAATACACTTGGGAGATAATGGAAGTGGACTTGTTATGAAACTTTGTCATAATACATTAGTTTCTCAAATTCAAAATGGTGTAAATGAAATGATAACTCTTTCTCAAAGAAATGGAATTCCTACAGAGGATTTCATAAAAGCTATATCTTATGGTGGTGGTCAAAACTTTTATCTAGATGGAAAAGGAAAAGCTATAATGGATAATAACTTTGCAACTGCATTCTCAGTTGAAAATATGCATAAAGATGTCCATTTAACTGGAAACTTATTAGATGAATTAGGTTTAAACCTTCCGGGAGTAAGAATTGTACAAGGAATCTATGATGAAGCTATAAATAGAGGATATGGAAAAGAAGATTTTTGTGCCACAATTAAAGTTGTAAGAGATTAAGGGGGAAAAATGTCATTTAAAGTTGCTTATATACCAATTGGAGTGCCTACGTTTCATTTAGAAAGTGCTCAAGATCAATTTGAAAAATCAGTTAAAATGATTGAAAGTTTAACAAATAGTGGAATTTATCCTGAAGCTCCACTGTTATCCATAGATGATTTAAAAAAATATTTACATGGATTAAAACCTGATTTAATAATATTACAAAATATAACTTTTGCAAATTCGGCATATGCAAGCGAGGTATTAAAAAGATTTGATTGTCCTATTTTATTATGGACACTAAGAGAACCTATTATAGATGGAGGAAGACTTAGATTAAACTCTTTAACAGGAGCATACTCTGCTGGAAACCTTTTCCACCATTTAGGAAGAGAAAAATTTGGATATGTCTTTGGTAGCCCATCAGAAGAGGATGTTATATCAACAACAAAAGCATATATTGAAGCAGCTAAATTAAAAAAATCTCTAAAAAATTTAAACATGGCAAGTATAGGTCATACACCTCAAGGATTTGGATTCGGAAGAGCTTTAGATGCTGAATTATTAAAAAACTTTGGAATAAATCTTTTATCTGTTGAGGCAAGAGAACTAATGTCTAAAGCAAGAGAGTTTTCAGATGAAGACATCGAACTTATTTTAGCAGAAGCAAAAGAAAAGATGGTTGGATTAATGGATCTACCTGAAAATAACGTGAAAGACTTTGCTAGAATCTACAAAGCATATAAAGAGTTTATAGAAAATAACAATGTAAAAGCTATTGCTTCAAGATGTTGGCCTGATTTCTTTATAGAGTTTAAGACACCTGTTTGTGGTGCTTTAGGATTATTAAATGATAATTTAATTGCTGCAGCTTGTGAATCAGATTTAATGGGAGCTCTATCTATGTATATGGGAATAGAGTTAACTAAAAATGCTGTATTCTTCGGAGATCCTGTATCTCTTGATGAAAATAAAAATACAGTAACATTCTGGCACTGTGGAATGGCTGCTTGCTCTTTAGCAAATAAAAATAAAGGTGCTGAAACAGGAGTTCATCCAAATAGAAAGATTGGGCCTACAATGGAGTTTGGTTGTAAAGGTGCTGACTCAGTAACTATATTTAGAGTTGGAAGAAAACCAAATGGTGAGTTTAGATTTTTTATAGCTTCAGGAGAAGCTTTAGATGAACCAAAACAATTTTTAGGAGCCTCTGTTGTTGTAAAAACAGAATCAAAAGCTCTTGAATTAGTTAAAAAAAGTGTAAAAGATGGTTGGGAACCTCACTTTGTAGTTATTTATGGTAATGTTGCAAAAGAGTTAGAAGTTTTAGGAGAACTTTTAAATTTAGAAGTTTGTAAATATTAATAAAAATTGGAGGGTATAATGCTTAATAAATTAAATCAATTAAACAATTTGGAAATATTATCTTGTTCTAGTAAAGAATTTGAAAGATATGGTAAGGTAATATGTGGATATGATTTTAATGAATTAGTGCAATATGCTGAAAAGAATACGAATATTCCTCCAAGTGGTAACATATATGTTGGTTCTGTAAATGAAATGGAGGGGATTTCCCCTCTATTTTCATCTTTAAAGAACAACTTCTATGGAGGAATGGATGTTCAAATAGGATATTGTAATGGAAATAACTCATTTTTAAATGGATTAGAGTATCATAAATCTAGCGAAATAAATGTTGCAGTAACTGATTTAATTCTACTTCTTGCTAAAACAACTGAAATTGAAAATAACGTTTTAAACAGTTCACTTGTTAAAGCCTTTTTCCTACCAAAAGGAACTGCTGTTGAACTTTATCAAACAACTATGCACTTTGCTCCGTGTAAAGTTACAGAAAATGGATTTAAGTGTATTGTCATATTACCAAAAGAAACAAATACAGAAATATCTTTAAATGAAAAAGAGATTTTGACTAATGAAGACAAATATCTTTTTAAGAAAAATAAATGGTTACTTGTTCATGGGGATAAACAAGATCTAATAGCTAAAGGTGCTTTTCATGGAATTTCGGGGGAAAATCTAGAAGTTAAGTTTTAATAATGGGTGTGTTAAAAAATAAAAAATTAAATAGATTTAAGGAGGAATCAAATGGGTTTAACAATAGTATCTTTTTTATTCTTCACAACTTTGGTTGCAGTAATCTCTTGGTGGAAAACAAAGAGTGAGAAGCTCGACACTGCTGACGGATATTTTCTAGCTGGTAGAGGTCTATCTGGAATGGTTATTGCTGGATCTATGCTTTTAACAAACATATCAGCTGAGCAAATGGTTGGTCTTAGTGGTCAAGCTTATTCAAGAGGCATTAGTGGAATGGCCTGGGAAACAACAGCTGCTATAGCTACAATAGCTCTTGCTATGTTTTTTTTACCTAACTATCTAAAAAGAGGATTTACAACAATGCCTCAATTTTTAGAAGAAAGATATGATTCAGGAACAAGAAAACTTGTATCTATTCTACTACTTGTAGGTTATGTTTTAATCTCTACACCAGCAGCTTTATATGCAGGTGCAGTTGCATTTAATCAAGTGTTTAATCTTACTGATCTTCTAGGAGTTACTTATGTTCAATCTATTTGGATTTTAGTTTGGGTTATTGGAATTATCGGAAGTGTTTATGCAATATTTGGTGGGTTAAAAGCCGTTGCTGTTTCTGATACAATAAATGGTATCGGATTAGTCGTTGGAGGTTTAGCAGTTCCATTCTTTGGTTTACTTTACCTTGGGGAAGGGAAGTTAATGCATGGTTTAAATCAAGTTATTAGTACACATACAGAAAAATTAAATGCTGTTGGTACTGCTACTGATCCTGTTCCTTTTGGAACTCTATTTACTGGAATGATTTTTGCTAATCTATTTTATTGGTGTACAAATCAAGTTTTAATCCAAAGAACTTTAGGAGCTGCTAATTTAAAAGAGGGACAAAAAGGGGTTTTAATGTCTGGATTTATGAAAGTTTTAATCCCGCTAATTGTTAGTTTTCCTGGTGTTATAGCTTATCATATATTTAAAGGACAACTAGAAATGGGTGATGCTGCATATCCTGCATTAGTTTCGTTAGTTTTACCAAAATATCTAACTGGATTTTATTGTGCAGTAATATTTGGTGCAGTTTTAAGTACATATAACTCTTTATTAAATAGTGCTGCTACATTATTTTGTTTTGATATTTATAAACCAGTTTTTAATCAAAATGTTACTGATGAAAAGTTAATAAAAGTTGCTAAAATAGTTGCTACTTTTTTAGCAATATTTAGTATGTTTGTTGCTCCACTTACTATGTATGCTGAAGGTGGATTATTTGAAGTAATGAGAAGATTTACTGGATTTTTCAATATCCCAACAATTGCTATTGTTTTAATTGGTTTTTTCTCAAAAAAAGTAACGGCTCTTTCTGCTAAAATAGCAGTTATAGGCCATATCTTCTTATACACATTATTAATATTTATTTTAAAAGTTAAAATAAATTATATTCACGTTATGGGAATACTATTTGTTGTAGATACTTTAATAATGTTTACTATATCTGCTATAAAACCTGGAAAAGTTTACGAAGCTAAACAGTTAAAACCAGCTGTGGATATGAAACCTTGGAAGAGATTTCCACATGTTGCAACACTTCTTTTAGGATTAATGGTATTTACATATATTTTGCTTTCTCCACTTGGAATCGTTTCGGTAGAAAGAGAAGTTGGAGATATTGTGGGACCAAAGTTTAAATACTCTATGATTATTTTACTTCTTGGAATGGGAGCTGTTTACTCTGTATTTAAAAAAATCGTTGGAACAGTTCATACAAATGCAGAAAAAGAGGAAGCTAGAATAGCTGAAGAGGATGAAATTTTACAAGTTAGTATAGATTAAAATACGGAGGAGAAAAATGATACTTAAATTTAATGAAAAAGAATTTGTCATTTCAATAGATGGAATTGAGGTTATTAAACATACAGAGGCTAGTCCTTTTATCTTTATTGGAAAAGGTGAAGCAAATTATGATATGTATAGAGGGAATTTTAAAATAACTGATTATTTAGAAGCTAGAGTTCCATTAAAAAACTTTGAAGTTATTAAAAATGAAAAGGGAAACTTTGAAATAAAACTATTTGATCACCATCAAGAAAAATTAACTTTAATTGGTAAAACAGAAAATCAAATGGGAAAAATATATTTCAAATCAGAAGATGAGATAGATAATAGAATTTGGATTAGAGTTTTAGCTGAAGAGGATGAAAAAATCTATGGATGCGGAGAACAATTAAGTTATTTTAATTTAAGAGGAAAAAACTTTCCCTTATGGACATCAGAACCAGGAGTTGGAAGAAACAAAAATACATATACAACTTGGCAAGCTGATGTAAAAGATAAAGCTGGAGGGGATTATTATAACACAAATTATCCCGAACCAACTTATATCTCTACTAGAAAATACTTTTGTCATTTAGAAAGTACAGCGTATTTAGATTTTGATTTTAGAAATCAAAAATTCCATGAACTACAATGTTGGAATATACCTGAGTTTATCTTATTTCAAAGTGGAAAAACATTCTTAGATATTCAAGAGAAACTTACAGATTATTTTGGAAGACAACCAAAGCTTCCTGAGTGGATTTATAATGGTGTTATTTTAGGACTTCAAGGTGGAACAGAGGTAGTTTTAAATAAACTAAATAAAGCTTTAGACGCTGGAATTAAAGTTTCAGGTGTTTGGTGTCAAGATTGGCAAGGAAAAAGAATGACTTCTTTTGGAAAAAGATTAAATTGGAACTGGAAATGGTCTCCTGAAGAATATCCAAATTTAGATGTAGAAATTAAAAAATTAAAAGAAAGAGGAATTAAATTTTTAGGATATATAAATCCATATGTAATAGAGGGGTATGATTTATATGAAGAAGCAAAAGAAAATGGGTATTTAGCTACAAAACTTGATGGAAGTGACTATACAGTAGATTTTGGTGAGTTTTATTGTGGAGTAGTTGATTTTACAAATCCAAAAGCTTGTGAATGGTATAAAAATGTTATCAAAACTAACTTAATTGATTTTGGACTTGATGGTTGGATGGCCGACTTTGGAGAGTATTTGCCAACAGATTGTAAATTGAGTAATGGTTTAAGTGCCGAAGTTATGCACAACGCTTGGCCAGCTATGTGGGCTAAAATAAATTATGAAGCTGTTAAAGAAGCTGGAAAATTAGAAGAGATAGTTTATTTTATGAGAGCTGGATTCACAGGTACTCAAAAATATTGTACTCTGATTTGGGCTGGAGATCAAAGTGTAGATTTCTCATTAGATGATGGATTGGCATCTGTCATTCCAGCAGCTCTTTCTGTAGGAATGACAGGAAATGGATTATCTCATAGTGATATTGGCGGATATACATCTTTACATGGAAATAAAAGAAACAGAGAGTTATTACTAAGATGGACAGAAATGGCTGCTTTTACTCCTGTTATGAGAACTCATGAAGGAAATAGACCAGATGATAACTATCAATATGACGGTGATATTGGAGCTATGAAATTCTTTGCAAGAATGACTGATATATATACTACTCTTAAACCATATATGAAAACTTTAGTTGAAGAAAACAGTAAATTCGGAATTCCAGTACAACGTCCAATCTTCTTCCACTATGAAAAAGATTTAAAAAGTTATGATATAAAATATCAGTATCTTTTAGGAGAGGATCTTTTAGTTGCTCCAGTTCATCAAGAGCATATGGATAAATGGAATGTTTACCTTCCAGAGGATAATTGGGTACACCTTTGGACAGGAGAAGAGTATAAAGGAGGAGATATCGTAGTTTCCTCAAAACTTGGGTATCCTCCTGTTTTTTATAGAAAAGATAGTAAATGGAAATCTTTATTTGAAGAGATTGGAAGTAAATAGTTAAATATATTAGGAGGCGAAAATGCTAAAGGATGTTATGTTCTTAGTAGTAGTTTTCCTTACAAATATAATCCAGGGGATAACAGGCTTTGCAGGAACTGTTCTTGCAATGCCCCCTGGTATTTTTTTACAAGGAATTGATACTGCAAAAATGGTTTTAAATATTTTAGGAATTTTAGCTTCTTTATGGATTGTTTCTGTATCTTATAAAGATATTAATTGGAAAGAGGTTAAAAAAATCCTATTCTTTATGGTTATTGGAACTGCCTTAGGAATGAAAATTTTCACACTATTACCACTTGAATTCTTACTAAAAATCTATGCTATATTCATAATTTTAATGGCTTTAAAAGGTATTTTTATAAAAGGCGAAATGAAAACTCCTGAATGGGTTTTAGTTGGAGTTATACTTTTAGCTGGAGTTATACATGGAATGTTTGTATCTGGTGGTCCACTAATAATGATTTATGTAGCTAAGAAATTAAAATCTAAAAGTAGTTTTAGAGCGACTTTAGCTATTGTATGGATAGTTTTAAATATTTATTTAGCCTTCTCACATTATAATCAGGGTATTTTTACTTCTGAAAATCTAAAGTTATTGTATTTAAGTATCCCTCCATTTGCTTTAGGAATGATAGTTGGAAACATTTTACATCATAAAATGTCCCAAGCTACTTTTTTAAAACTATCCTATATTTTACTTTCTATATCGGGAGTAGCTCTTATAGCTAAATAATTGACAAATCTTCATTAGTAAAGTATGATTAAAAATAAAGAAATAAAATTAAAATATTGTAAAGGAGGAGAGAATAAAATGACAGGAATGAATATGGAAAACTTAAAAAATAATAACAAAATAGCAATACTCTCCTATTTAAATAAAAATGGAGAAAGCTCTCGAAAAAAAATAGCCGAAGGTCTTAAATTAACAACTGCTACTCTTACAATTTTAACAAATGAACTTATAGAAGAAGGAACTGTTATGGAACTGGGAGCTTTAACAGAGGGAAAAGTTGGACGTAAGCAGATTTTAATCGATATAGATAAAAATTCAAGGTTTGCCATAGGAATTGAAATCTCTCGAAGTAATATATACTATAATTTAATAAACCTAAAAACTGAAATAGTTGAAAGTATGGTTTGGAAATATAGTAAGGACTTTTTAGAAAAACAATTAAAAGAGATTCTAGAATATATAGATGAAACTACTCGGGATAAAAGGGCTATCCTTTTAGGAGTTGGTATAAGCATTTATGGTAGCTTAGATGAACAGGATCACTGGAAAGTGGGAATCCCTAATATAAAAGAGATCATTGAAAATGCATTAAAACTTCCAACATATATTCAAAACAATATCAGAGCCTTAGCTCTTACAGAACAGTATTTAAATAGAGATGAAAAAGATTTTTGGCTAGTTAAATATGGTCCTGGAGTTGGAGCAGCAATAATAATGAATGGAAAATTAGTTGAAGGAAATAAAAGATTAGCTGGAGATATAGGGCATATTCCTTTTGATAATGATGGTGAAACTTGCAAAGTATGTGGTCAAATTGGGTGTTTAGAATCAAAAGTTAACTTTGAAAAAGTTTTAAAAGAGTTTGATTCTAAAATTTTAAAAGCAAATCCAATACTACCTCACGAAAAAGATTATGAATATATTCTAAGATTATCAGAAATGAAAGAAAATAAAAATCTTGATAAAATTTTAGAGAAATTAGGAAAAGCTATAACTATTGGTGCAACTATATTAGATTCTAATAGAATTATATTAGCTGGAGATATTCTTAAAAATGAAAATATTTTTAATATTTTAGAAAAACATATTCTTAAAAATAGTATGTTCTTAAAAAAAGAGAATATAACTTTTATGGAAGAGTATGTTGAGAAAAGAAAAAAAGCACCTGGAGTGCTTGTTTTAAAAAAATTTTATAACTGTTAGATAAAGTGCCTAGCCTTCACAGAGATGAAGTGCCAGGTACTTTTTTATTTAAAACAAGCTCTCTATTTTTTTAAAACTGTTATATAACAGTTTTTTATGACAGTTATTGAAAATAAAGTATCAAAATGATATAACTTAATAGTAATTTTTTTTAACACATACACACACGGAGGAAAAAATGAATAAAAATGAAAAAAATGGTTTTGGAACAATAGCGATTCATGGTGGAAGTGAGAAAAATCCTTTTGGAACTTTAGCAACACCAATCTATCAAACATCAACATTTATATTTGATTCAGCTGAGCAAGGGGGAAAAAGATTTGCTTTAGAGG
>JBOGAY010000199.1:0-4797 GCA_051655925.1 Sarcina sp.
AAATGGCCAGTTATGGGAGGAGTTCCAGTTAATGAAAGGACTTTCTGCTATGGTCTTAGAACGCAACTTGGAATTTTGCTTGATGGAACAGTAGTGCCTTGCTGTATAGATAGTGAGGGGAATATTCCTCTTGGTAATATATTTGAGCAGGATTTAGAAAAGATTATAAGTAGTGAGAGAGCAAAAGCTATTTATGATGGTTTTTCATGTGGAAAGGCTGTAGAAGAATTATGTAAAAAATGTGGATTCACAGATAGAACTAAGTAGAACGAAGGGTATACTACAAGATATGTAGTATACTTTTTTGTATAAATTTAAAAAATATTTAATTTTATTTTTTTAAAGTGATATAATAAGATATAAACATTTTGTAAATGGAGGAGTTTTTATGGGCAAATTAGGTAAAGGGATAAAAATATCATCAGATATTTTAGGCAAAGTAACAGAAGTTTCAGCTAGAGGAGCAGGAAAAGTTGTATCCTCAGTTGCAAAAAAAGGCGGAAAAGAAGAGTTTGCCTATAAGGTACAAAATATTAGCGGTAAAATTGCAGGGAATGCAGGAAAATATAGCGATAAAATTGGAGACAAGCTTGGGGATTTTGCAGACATTGCTTTAGATAAAGGAATTGATAAAGCTGGAGATTTAAAAGAGGTTGTTAAAAATAAAGTTAAAGAAAGAAAAGATAAGAAAAAAGATGAGCATTTTATAACAGTAGATAGTTATAAGATAGATTAATTATATAAAAATATTAAAAAAGGAATTACACTTGTAATTTCTTTTTTTGTTGAATTCACAAGTAACTGATTTTACATAAATTAAATAATATAAAATATAGAAATAAAAAGCAGGTGATGATTTGTTAGAATATATTTTATCTAAAATATTAAGTGATGAAAAATTAAAAAATTCTACATTTATGATTCTTACAAAAGATATTAGAAGAATAAAAGGAAAAATTTTATCAATTTCAAATGGTGTAATTATTATAGAAACAAAATTAAATGAAAAAATAGTCAATGAATTTGTTATTGTAGATAAAATAACTGCAATAGAACTTTCAATTAATTTTCAAAGTGAAGAGGTTGAACTTAGTAAAAAAAGATTAGAAAAATATCTTGATGAGTTAGAAGATTATGATAAGGGTTCTAATAATGTAGCTGATTTAATTGAGTGTATAGGAAATAGTGAAAAGGAATGTATAGCTACAAAATATTTTTTAGATGGAAATCATAGTTTAACTATTAAAGTACAAGAATATGAACTTGTAACAAATGAAGTAAGTATTTTTTATGTTTTTAATGAGATTGATGATGCAAATGTAGAATTTAATCTGGTGATAATAGATAATGATTCTATAAACTCTATAGCAATACCGGAGCTGTGTGAAGCACTAGAAGTAAGCATCTTTGAAAGATTTAGATATACAAATTCTTAAATGAAAAAGAGCATCAAAAATTGATGCTCTTTTAATCTAAATTTTATATCTTACCATTGACCTGGGTAGGCAACTATATAAATTGTAATATTTCTTCTTCCCCAGTTAGTACAAGCCTGAGCTGAGTTCATGAATAAATCTATTATGTTACCTTTTATAGCTCCACCAGTATCTGATGCGATAGCATATCCATAACCAGGTATATAAACTTTTGAACCTAAAGGTATAACACTAGGGTCAACAGCAATAGTACTGATACCATTAGGATCTCTAACTGCTTTTAGTCCCATTGCAGTTATGGTACCCCCTGAATATGCAGTGGCTTCAACATGGAGAACTTCTTTATAGCCACTAGTAGAAGTAGAATTACTTCCAGCATTACTAGAGTTTGAGTTACTAGAAGTGCTAGAGCTACTAGAGCTGTTAGAACTATTAGCACTCGAATTAGTAGAACTACTAGTACTGTTAGAGTTACTAGAACTACTAGAATTATTAGAAGCTGTTGTAGAACTGCTATTATTAGGCTTATTAATTGGTTGACTAGCTTGTTCTTCTTTTTGTTTTTCTGCTTCTAATTGTTGTTGCTTTTCAGCTTCTAATTTTTGCTGAGCCTGTTGAGCTTGTTGTTGTTGCTCAGCTTCTAATTGTTGCTGCTTTTCTTGAGCTTGTTGTTGCTCAAGTTTATTTATAGATCCGTTAGCAGTATTTATAGCTTCTTGTGCTTTGTTTTGTATGCTTTCTATACTTAATTGAGGTAATAAATCTTCTAAGTTTGTTTTTGCGCTTTCAAGCTCTGTTAAACTTGAAGTTGGTGAATTAATTACATTTATAGAATATGAGATTAATTCATTTTCGTTTGATTCAATTGTTGATAGAACAACAGTTTTCTGTGCATTTAATTGAGCTATAGAAGTTTCCTGCTCTTTTTTCTTCTGATCAAGTTCAGCTATATTTTTCTTTGTTGAATCTTGTAAATTAGTAAGAGTAGCTTCTTTTTCATTTAAAGATGAAATATCGCTATCAAGAGCTTTTTTACTATCAAGTAAAGAATTTATCATATTATCATCTAGAGAAATAATTCTACTAAAAGCATTTAGTCTTGATAAAAAGTCTCCAAAGTTATTTGAAGAAAGTAAAAATACTAATGGATTAAAGTTTAATTGACTTTTATACATAGCACTTATTCTTACTCCAAGAAGCTGTTGTTTCTTATTAATTTCTTGTTGAACCGCACTAATTTTTGTTTTAGTGTCAGCGATTTGATTCTCAGTTTCCTTCATTTTAAGGTCATTTTCATTCGTTACTTTATTTAAATTTGCAATTTGAGCATTCAAATCAGAAACTTTAGAATTAAGATCTAAAATTTGTGAACTTAACTCTTTATATTTCGCCTTATTCTCTGAAATCTGATTTGTAGGAGTTGCAGAAGCTTGTACACTTACAGCACCAACTAACATTGCAGCAAGAGATAAAGAGAGAATTTTGTGTTTCATAAAAATATACTCCTTCCTTTTTTTGAATTCATATGCCTAATTTCTATGTAAATCTCCTCGTTGTATTCTCATTATAGCATGAAAAATGTCGAATTGTACAGTATTAGGTTCGAAAATGCACTAAATAAGACAAAAGTATTACAAAAAAGAAACATAGATAGTTCGGCTTTAGAAGTGATTGATGATGTAAAAAAAAGGAATAAAGTATCGTGTGAAAAGAGAAAAAACGAATTAAATATTATATTTAATAAAAAATATTCGTAAAAATTATTTTGAAAAAAATTGAGTTTTTATTTTGAAAAGTATAAATTAAAGATAAAAATGCAAGAAAAATCTCATAAAATATGTATGAGATTTTTCAAAAATATCAAATTATTAAGTTAGAGAATTATTCTTCCTCTTCAGTCATAGTTTTTTTTGACTTTTTTTGTTTTGGTTTTTTCATACTTTTATTCTTAGCCATAAAAAAATCTCCTTTCTTTAATTAAGTTACTATTATGATTAGTAAAAATAGAGTTTAGAATACTAGGAAGTTGTAGGGTGATTTAAATAGTTATTGGAGAAGATATTAAATGTATCTATATATTATAAATTAGTTACAATATACAAATAAAATATAAGATATGGTTCAAACTATAAGATGTTATAATTTTTGGTAGAGTCGGTATAGAAAATAAAAGATATCTTGATTACAGACTTTAAATATAGCTAAGTAGCGAGTAATTTACTAAAGTGTTATAATTAAGATAAGCTAGGAGGAAGTTTTATGATCGACATTGAGAAAGCGAAAAAAAATATTAATAATATGTTTGTTCATAGAAGTAAAAAACATAAGCATAAAACGGATGAATTAATAGAAGAGATATTATTAAAATCTTTAAAAAGGGCAGAAACACATGATGTTATATTATATCAAGCATATCATATAGCAATTACTGATAATAATGCATTTTTAAGGAATTCAAAGTTTGATAAGAATATAAATTGGTATATAGATTTAGTTGAGTTTCATGATGATGTTAGTAAAAGTATAAAAAGAATAAGACCATCTTATTCAAAAATGCCTGATAGAAGTTTTGCATCAACAGCATATTTATTTGCAGACCATTTCTATAATTATGAAACAGGCGCAAATTATTTAGGTCATAAAGCTTTTACAGCAATGTCTAGGTTTAAAAAAAATGCGAAGAAAGCTCTTAAGTACAAAAGAAAAGGTAAACGTAAAAAAGCGATGGAAGCATTACTTTATGCATGTCATTTTTTAGCAGATATGAATCAGCCACATCACGTTGGAAATCAAATTGATAGAAGGGGAAAGGTTGTTCATTTTTTAAATACTAAACTTAATATGAAAGGTATTAAACAAGGAGTTTTTTCAGCGCATAGTGAATATGAAGGACTTGTAAAAAGATGGATTAAAGATAGGGATAGAATAAAATTGTTTTTAGGAGAAGATTCTAAAGAAGAATTTTTACTTGATTCATTATTAACAAGTAATGCAGTATATGAGTATTTAATAGGTGAAGATTTTGAAAAATTAAATGTTAAATCAGAGAAAGAGAAGGTAGATTATTTATATAATAAGAATAGACAAATGCCATTAACTGATTATTGTGAATATATAGGAAGAGAAAGTGCTAAATATGCAGTTCAGTTTGTAGATGATTGTAATAAACATGGAAGTAAAGAGCAGGTTTTAGCAACAGTTAGAGCATTAAATATGACAGAAATTCAAGTTGCTAGATTTTTATATTATTTTTGCAATTTAGATTAATGTTCATTTATATTAAAAAAGTTGTAGAAAATTAGTTATAATTATTTATTATAACTAATTTTTTACTTTATAGAGAGGAGAATTTTTATGAATT
>JBOGAY010000200.1:0-2600 GCA_051655925.1 Sarcina sp.
TTAGTGAAAATAGAGAGATTCAAATATCTGATGATTTAATAACAGAGTCTGAAGATGTAAAAGTATTTGAAGTTGATAAAGTTCTACATTGTACTTTTAATATCTTTATAGCAGAGCAATATAATAAAGTATATGAGTACAACATGGAAGAGTTAGAGTTTAAGGAGGGAATTGATGCCAACAAATAATGGATTACCAAGTCTTGATATAACATTTAAAGGCTTGGGTGTAAGTGCAATTAAAAGAGGAGAAAGAGGCTATGCTACTTTAATTCTTGAGGATAGCACTGAAGGAGAAAATAAAAAGAAATATACAACAATTAGTGACTTTACAAGTGAAGAACAAGCTAAGTTTACTCCAGGAAATGTTGAATATATAAAAGATGCTTTAGAGGGAACACCATTAGCATTATATGTTTTTAAATTAGGAACAGAAGGTGTATTAGCTGATTTGTTAAATAAAATAAAAGGTATTATTCCAAGGAACTCATGGATTGCAATACTATCATCTACTCCTAAAAATCATACTGATTTAGCAAGCTTTGTAAAAGGTGAAAATAAAAATAATAAAAAAAGATATAAAGCTATGATATTTAAAGGAACAACTCCAGATGATATGCATATTGTAAATCAAACTAATGAAAAAGTAGTTTTTCCTGATGAAAGAGGAGAAGTTACAGGAGATAAAGCAATACCATATTTATTAGGTTATTATGCAGGATTAAGCATGATGATGTCTGGAATAGCAAAACCTTTAAAATTTATTAGTGTAGCAGAACCAGAAGACTTAGGAGTAGCTATTTCAAATGGAGAACATGTACTTTTTAATGATGAAGGAGTAGTTAAAGTTGCAAGAGCAGTAAATTCATTAGTTACTTTAGGCGAAGGGGTAACTGAAGAAATGACACATATAAATACTGTTGAAAAAATGGATTTAATCTATTGTGATATTTATAATGCTTGGGATATTAGCTATAAAGGAAAATATCCAAATATTTTAGATAATCAAATGCTTTTAATTTCAGCGATAAATGGATATTTTAAATCTTTAGCTAGAGATAAAATATTAGATCCTAATTTTGATAATAGGTCATTAGTTGATATAGAAGCTCAAAGATTAGCAAATTATCCAAAGTATGGAGAGGAAACTGTAAATGCTTGGGATGATAACTATGCTATGAAAATGACAGTAGCAACAAAAGTATTTTTAAAAGGAAATATAAAGATAAGTGGAATTATGGAAGATTTCTTCTTCGATATATTCATATAATGGAGGGTGGAATAGATGGCAAATCCTAAAAAAAATGATTACTTTAGTGGAAATAAGGGCAATCTATGGATTAATGGAAAAGAGGTTTTAACTGTAGTTAAAGCAAAAGCTATAAGAAAACCAAAATATGAAGAGATTCCAGCTCCTATTGGTGATGGAACAGTAAGGGTAAAAGTAGGAGAAACACTTGAATTTAATGGAACATTTAAATATTTAGGAACAGAAGAATTAGATGCTTTTAATGAAGAGGAAGATATTTCTTTAGTTATTGCAAATACAAATATTTCAGGTAAAGTGACAAAAAGGCTTAAATTAGATGGAGTTACATTTGATGAGGAAACTTTAATTGATTTTGAAAAAGGTAAAGTTCAAGAAATTGAATTATCAGGACAAGCTGAAACACATGAATGGTTACAGCAATAAAATAAAAAAGCTCCTCATTTAGTAGGAGCTTTAAATTCAAAAGGAGAGAGAATGGGAAAACAAGTATTAAAGTTAGAAGATTTTTTAAATAAATTCGCTGAAAATGAGGAGAAAAAAGTAAAGATAACACATATTGATGTTCCAAACTATGGGTTGATTGAGTTTGTTAGACCAAGAGAAGGAGTTATATTAGATTTTTTAAATGAAATTTCAAGAGGTGTTGAAGTAACTCAAGATAAAAGTAGTTCTGTTGATGAAAATAATATAAAACAAGTTAAAGAAAGTACAAAAGCAGATTTAAAAATACTTTTAGAAGCAGCTCAAAAGTTTGTATATCTATGTTGTCCAATGCTACAAGCTAAAGAGGTTAGAGATAAATTTAAATCTATAACTCCATATGAGATTCCTACAGCAGTATTTGGATATAATCAAACTCAAGATTTAGCAAATGAATTAAGTGATATTTTTGATGGAACTGCAACAAGAAAAAAGGTTGAAGAAGAAATAAAAAACTAATTGGAGATAGTAAGGAATATGGTGAATTATTTTGGATTTCTTACTATCTTGATAAAGGACATAAATTAGATTATTTATTAAATCTGAGTTATGAAGAACAAATATTTTTTCAAAGAAGTATGGAAAAAATGAATGAAGAAAAAGTACTTTACGATATTGAAAAAATGAAAGCATTTTTAAAGGCTTTAGGAGGTGAATAAAAATAAGTAATAAAGTAATAAATACAATACTTACATTAAGAGATAAGATGTCTGAGCCTCTTAAAGCAGCTTCAAAAGCTACAGCAATGGCTAGTAGTCAATTGGAAAAAGCAAAGGAACAAGTTAAAAAATATGAGGGAACAATTGCAAATGCAAATAAAGGAATAAATAATTCTAAAGCTACTATAGCAG
>JBOGAY010000201.1:0-4816 GCA_051655925.1 Sarcina sp.
TATTTATACTTTTTGAAAATCAATATAATGTTGGTGACTATATTACTATTGGGAAATTTACAGGAATAGTTCAAAGTATTGAAATTAGAAGTACAACACTTAGAGAGTTTTCAGGTTCATATCATATAATTCCTAATGGGATGATTGATGTAGTGACAAATCATTCAATGGGGAATATGCAAATTAAGGTAGAGGTTGAAATTGCTTATAATGAAAGCATAGACAAGGCTAAAGCAATAATAGATAAAGTGTGTGAGGAATTTGAAGGATATAGTGAAGATATAACTAAAAGACCTGTAGTGGTTGGAGTTACATCCCTTGGTTCATCAGGGATGACTATCAAAGTTTTAGGTGAAGTTAAGGCTATGAACCAATGGAGTTTAGAAGCAAAATTAAGAGAGCTTATAAAAGAAGCTTTAGATGAGGCAGGTATAGAGATACCTTATAATAAACTTCAAATTTTAATCGAAAATAGGGAGGAGATTAAGATCTAATGATAGATAAGTTTGATTTAGGTGATATAGTAAAAATGAAGAAAGTACACCCTTGTGGAACAGATCTTTGGGAAGTTATAAGAATGGGTGCTGATATAAAAATAAAGTGTACAGGATGTGCAAGAATTGTTATGATTCCAAGAGTTAAATTTCAAAAAGCAGCTAAGAAAGTTGTAAAGTCAGCAAGTAAAGAAATTTAATTTGGAAAAGGACTTTAAATTTTACAAATTAGCTAATAAATAAACTTGCCTAAGTGAATTTTTAGTGATAGAATATTGTATTGTAAATCCCTGCTGTACTAGAGTACAGCCAGAGTCCATGGGGAGGAGGTGTAATTAAGAATGAGAAATTATGAAACAATTTTCGTAATGAACCCATCTTTAGACGAGGAAGCTGTTAAAGCTATGATTGAAAAGTTCAAAGGTATAATTGAAAATGGTGGTGGAACTGTTGAAAACGTAGATTTCTGGGGTAAGAGAAGACTTGCTTACGAAATCAAGAAAGTAAACGAAGGTATCTACACATTAGTAAACTTTACTGCTGGAACTGAATTACCTAAAGAGTTAGACAGAGTATTCAAAATCACAGATGGAATAATCAGACACATAATCGTTAAGAAAGAAAACTAATTGAAAGGGTGGTATTGTAATGAATAAAGTTATTCTTATTGGAAGACTTACAAAGGATCCAGACTTAAGATTTGCAGCTGGAAGTGGTAAAGCTGTTACTAGATTTACTATGGCTGTAAACAGACCAATGAAAAGGGATGAAGCAGATTTTATAAACTGTATAGCCTTTGGTAAAACTGGTGAAACAATAGCACAATATCTTACAAAAGGTAGACAATTAGCGATTACTGGAAACATAAGAACTGGTAGTTATGAAAAAGATGGTCAAATGAGATACACAACAGATGTAATCGTAGATTCATTTGAGTTTATCGCAGGAGACAATAACGGTGGAGGAAGAAGCGCTTCTGCTTTTGATGGTGGAAATCAATCTTCTTCAGCTTTCGATTCTTTCAATAGCGCACCAAATCCTATGTCAGATGATATGATGCCAATTGATGATGGAGATATTCCGTTTTAATTTTAGAAGTAAGGAGGGAAATGAACATGAGTAGAGAAATGAGAAGAGGCGGCAAAATGAGAAGAGGCAGAAAGAAAGTTTGTGCTTTCTGCGTTGAAAAAGCAACTGAAATAGACTACAAAGACGTACCTAAATTAAAGAAGTACGTTACTGAAAGAGGTAAAATATTACCAAGAAGAATTTCAGGAACTTGTGCTAAGCACCAAAGAACTCTTACAGAAGCTATAAAGAGATCAAGAAACATAGCTTTATTACCATTCACAACAGAATAGTATAAAGTTTGAGATAGAAAAAAATCCTGCCTTGCAGGGTTTTTTTTTATCTTAAATTTAAAATAAAAATACTGTGAGATTTTTTATCGCATAGTATTTTTTGTTTATATAATAATATAAGCAAAAAATCTAATACTAAATTTAAAGAAGTTTGTATAATAAAAAAATATATTAATATTAGCAAATGATATATTTCTTTTGTTGCATAAATAACTGAAAAAATTTACAATTAGATAATAGAGTATGTGTTTTAGGGGGAGATTTTATGAGAAAAGATGACTTTAATATAATGGGTAATATAAAAGCGATTGAAGAGCTTAAGGCACAGTTAATTTGTATAACAGGAGAGCTTTTTACTGTTTTGACTAAAGGTGCAGGAGCAACGAAGGGTGTAGTTGTAGATTGTATTGCATCATTAATTATAGTTTTATATGTTTTAGCTGAGAAGCTTGGATATGGAGCTATGGAAGTTGATGACAGTATTAAAAAAAGTTTGAAAATGGCAATAGTAGAAGATGATGTTTTAGAGAAAGATGGCAAAAGCCTTAGTAAGTTGTTAAGACACTTCAAAAATAAGCTTTAATTATCTCAGAGTATTGAAGGTAAGGAGGAAGCAAGTATGGAAAATTTAAGAAGCAAACCTTTAATTGAAGGAGCTATATTTACTGGAATTGTATCAATTTTAATGATAATTTCTAATATACCAGGATTGATGATAATTGCTAATATACTTGTTCCGATACCGGTAGCAATACTTTACATAAGACATAAGTGGAAAATATCTATACTATCAATAATAGTTGGAATCATTATAACGACACTTATGTTTGGACCAATTTTAGGAATTTATGCAGGGATATTTCCAGCATTTATAGGAATTCCATTAGGAATTGGTGTAAGAGCTAATAAATCAGGAACAGTTACATTATTTTATATGGTGGTAGGGAGTATAATATCATATATTCTTTCAGGAGCAATTACCATATATGTTACAATGGGAACAACTTTAAATGGATTTTTTAATAATCTAGCAATGCAATATAAAACGATTGGTGAAGAAGTAATAAAAACTGCACCTAATCAGCAAGTTGCAGATAGTATGAAAAATATTTTAAGTACATTCAGTGTTAATAATATAAAATTGGCATTACCTATAGGTGTAATAGTTTTTTCATTTATAGGGTCAATAATAATTTATACTATAGCAAGAAGTATACTTACTAGGTTAAGATTCAATGTAAAACCGTTAGAAAGTTTTTCAAGATGGTATGTAAGTCCTATAATAATTGCAATAGCATTTATCTTTGTAATTATCTCTGTGCAACTTAAAGAAAATGGAATAGTTTTTGGAAAAGAAATTTTTATAGGTTCATGGGGTGTATTAGTATTACTATTCTTATTACAAGGATTAAGTCTTGCAGGATATTTCCTGACAGAAAAATTAAAAGCTAATAAGCTAGTTGTTGTAATTATTTTTGTATTTTTACTTACATCAGGAATATTTATATATCTTATTCCTATAGGGCTTGTAGATATTATTTTAGATTATAGACATTTAAATGAAAATAGCATAGGTAGCATTATAAGAAAAAAATTCGATCCAAAAAAATGATGTAATAAAATAGGAGAAATTTATGTATTTTAAACTAAAGAGATTGCACTTAGTTGGTATAATGGTTATTTTTAGCTTAGTAATTATAATAAATTTACTATTATCAAATAACCTAATAGCAGGGCTAGCAGTGCCAGTAGTTTATATAATTTTTCTTAGTGCAATTGTTATAAATCTTTTGAAAAAACAAGAGATTAATGATGATGAAAATAAAAGAATAGCACAGGAAATTAAAACTACTATAGAAAACAATATATTAGATTCTGTATACCCAGCAGCTATTATAGATTCTTCAGGAAGATTATTTTGGTGTAATAAAGTATTTACAGATATATATCCTGAAAACAATCTTAAAAATAGTAGGATTGTTGGAGTAGTTAGAGGAATTGATGTTGAGAAAGTTTTACAATGTGATAGAATGGCCTCACAAAGATTAACAATAGAAGGTATTAAATATGAGGTTTATGGAAAATCAATTAGAACTGAAGCAGGAGAGGAATATTGTCTTGTAAACTTTACTGATGTTAGTAAAGCTCGTGATGAGCAAAGACAATGTGTACTTCTGATAGAAGTTGATAATTTGAAAGAAGTAGATTCATATATTAATGATGAGGAAAAACCAATATTATTAGCAGAAATACAAACTAGAATAAATAGGTATGCTGCAAATGTGGGGGCTATGGTTAAAAAATATGATTATGATAAATATATTTTAACTATGCTTGATTCAGAGTTAGAAAAAATGGTTGCTAACAAGTTTAATATATTAGATATCACAAGACATCTTAGTGGTTCAATTGATATTACTTTGAGTGTTGGAGTTGGAAAGGGCGAAGATACACCTTATGAAAATGAGGAATTAGCAATGCGAGCTATTGATTTAGCTCTTGGTAGAGGTGGAGATCAAGTTGTTGTAAAAACTAAAACTGATACTGAAATTTTTGGTGGTAACTCTACTGCATTAGAGAAAAGGACTAAGGTTAGAGCAAGGGTAATTGGTCATGCTTTAAGGGATTTAGTTTACGAAAGTGATAGAGTATTTATTGTAGGGCACAAAAATCCGGATATGGATTGTTTTGGGGCAGCTTTTGGAATGGCGTATGCAGTTCGTACACTTGGTGTTAAGTGTAATATTATTTTAAATGGTGATACTAATTCAATTAATACATTTTTACAAACTGTTAAATCAAAGCCAGAATATGATGGGCTGATAGTAGATTCTGCTTATGCTAATAGTAAAATTAATGATAAAACACTAATCATAGTAACAGATGTTTATAGCGAGAGTTATGTTGCTAATATTGATTTATTAAACAAATGTGATAGAGTAGTAGTTATAGACCATCATA
>JBOGAY010000202.1:0-9823 GCA_051655925.1 Sarcina sp.
TCAAAACGTTACAGGTATGTTAATGAAAGAATCTTGGGTAAGTAGAATAATCTTTATTCTAATAGCTTTGGTATTGTTCTATATATATAAAATCAATGGGAGAATATAAGAAATATAAGGCTTTTTAAAGTAAATTATGATATACTAAAACCAATACAAAATATAAGGTTTTATTATTAAATAATTAAGTACAAAAGGAGAGGGGAGACCCTCTTTTTTTGTTTAACTTTTTTCATAAAAATTAAAAAATAAAATAATAAAAACCTAATAAAATCAATGGTTAAAATATGGTAAAATATCTATAGACAATAAAAAAGAGAGTCTTTTTTTTACTAGAAAATAGACTTTTAGGAGTGTGGAAAAAATGGAAATAAATTTAGAGCAACTTATAAAAGATATAACAATGATATATCTTGAAAGCGGTATTGTAGATTTTAAGTTATTCAGAGAAATAAACCTAGAAGATAAAAAATATAGAGAGTTAAAAAAGCTAGAAAAAGAATTTTTAAATAATGTTCCAATGGATAGAAAAAAATGTTCCGTAAAGCTCTATAAATATTTTTTAGAAATAAATAATAAAAACGATCTAAAAGATTTAATGAAAAAATTATATTTTTTTAATGTTACCACTAATAGAAAAGTTAATTTATTTTCAAATAAAGAAGCCTTTGAGGATATAAAGAACTATCACAAAATAGGGGATATTGAGGAACTTGACAAAGATATTATCACACTATTAATTAATTTAGGTTTTTTTGATGAAGTGAAAAGCTATTATATTGGTTGTTGGGAAGTGGTGGAAAATAGTTTTTTTAAAATGCTATCCAAACTTAAAAATAAATATGGTTTTAATACAATGGTTAATTATGGTGTAGATTCTGTTAATAATTTTTTTAAGCATAACTACCCCACTGAATATACTTTAAAAGGGAATTATGAAGTCGCAAATCTAGAGCTAATAAGATTATATAAAAACCATAAATTGAGTATTAGAGACATGGAAAATTACCCTTTATTTTCAAATAATAGACTAAAAAGATTATCAAAAACAACTTATCAAAATTATTCACAACTTGAAAAAGAATATAGAACTACTTTGATATGTAAGAGAGCAGAAGAGATATTTAAGATATTTCATTTTGACCATTATTGCGATTTAATAGAATTAGAGCAAAAACAAAAACAATTTAAAGAATTATCAAAAAATAATAAAATATTAAAGAGTCAAAAAAACTTAAAAAAAGATTATTCATTACAAAAAGGCAAGTTAGAAGAGAAAATAAAAAGTTTTAAACAGTTATTTTTAGAAGACGTTTTACAAAGATTTACCATAAAAAAGTAATAAGTATAAAAAACTGTAAAAAACTATAACGATAAATGAATTAGTTTAAAAGACTATTAAAAAAAATATAGTCAGAAATTTACACTAAAAATCTATGTACAAAAAAGTATAAAAATGTTAATATTTGAAAGGGAAGAGCAAGAAAAAAAGTTAGTAAAAATTAATGATATTAGAAATTACTGTTTTTTACACCTAGATACACCAATCTAACCCAGTAAATACGTTTTTTTTATTGATTTTTTTTTGAAAAATTTGTAAAAATTTCATTCTGTACACCTCTATCCTCAATGAAACCAATGTGTTTGACATAGTTTGAAAAAATATTGATTTTTTGATTTTTTTTAAGGTTACTTTAGGTTACTTTCCCCAGTAAACACTTTTTTCGTTGTACAGGTATAAAGTGCCTATTTATTTAAGGTTTTAATAGGTTTTTTCAAAAGTAACTTTTTACATCAATAACCCTATTTTTTAACCTCAAAAAACAGTGGTTAAAAACTAAAACACACTTGACAAGTTTTTTGATTACTTTGTAACCAAAAACACTAAAAAAATTCATAATTTGAAAAAATATATAATTTCACAATTTATCTTTAGGGGTAAAGTGGGATATTTCCTTGTTAAATATTTTTTTTATTGTACGGGCATATAGTGCCTATTTATTTAAGGTTTTAATAGGTTTTTTCAAAAACAATCATTTGATTTTAAATATGAGCCGAGACTTTAACATATTTTGTTTTAGTCTTGGCTTTGGCATTTTTTGGAAATTTTTTATTTAAGAAAGGACAAGCAAATGAATAACAAAATTCAAAATTTAGAAAATCAGTTACATGAATTACATCTACTTAAAAACGATAAAAGTAAAAGTGGTATTTTTAATCTACTCGATGAAAACATTGATAAATTACAAAAAGAATTGAATATTGAAAAATCTAAGAAAATTTATACCACTAAAAAAGATTTAAAAATTAAATTAAACTTTTTACTTGAAGCCAGAAAACAAAAGGAACAGGTAGCAGACTACAACCAATTAACAAAAGAAATTAAAGAGATTAGAAACAAAATTAAAGAGCTAGAGGGGTGCTTTAAATACTTATCTATTCCACAAATTAATAATATTTTAAAAACGATCAATAAGAAAAGTAACAATATTTTAAGAGATAAGCTTTTAATTTTATTAGGTTTTGAACTTGGTTTAAGAGCTAGCGAAATTCTAAATTTAAAGTTATCAGATATTTATATTGATACAGATGAAGTCCTTTGCAGAAGACTCAAAGGAAGTGAACAAAACAAGCTAGAAATTAAAAACGAAACTATGAAACTATTAAAAAAATATATTGAAAATACCAAACCTACAGAATTTTTATTTTTTAATTCTAGAGGTGGTAAACTCACACAACAAGGACTTGACCGTATTTTTAAAAGATATTGTGAATTTGCTAAAATCTCCAAAGAAAAAGCACACTTTCATAGTTTGAAACATAGTAGAGGGGTTTGGTTAGCTGAAAACGGGTTCACTATTCAAGATATTAAATACTTGCTAGGACACAAAAGTATCAGAAGTACCATGATTTACGTGTCTTTTTCTAACTCTCAAAAAATTGATATTTTTAATAGATTAAAAAATATTCCATATACTTTTAAAATTTAAAATTAAATTAAATCTTATATTATATCACATACTTTTTTCAAAAAGTCAAAAGTAGTGAACTAAAGAGAACCCCTAGTTTATATCTTACAAAGTTATTAAATATCGGTTGCATATGTAGTTACATACAGGACAAAGGCTTTTAACGAGTTCTTGAATAGGTGCCAAAAACACCTATTTAAAGGGATTGACAAGTTTAAAAATTTGGAGAGGGAACAGGTACAAAAAATACCTCTTTTAACTATTGACAAAGTTTACGAATTGATACCAAAAATCTCTATTTTGGCTATTGACAAGCTTTACAAAAACTTTGTTAAAGTATTAAAAATATTATGATTTTTCTTAAGATATTTTAGTTTTATATTTGATTTTTCCAAAACTTTTTATTATATCATACGTTTTTTAGGAATTTTCAAAAGTAGTATACCAAAGTATACCCCTAGTTTATATATCCAAGAGCAAACAAAAAAATATTTTTAGGAGTTGAAAACATGGAAAATCAAGATTTTGAAAAGTTGGAAAAAGAACTAGAAAAAATCCCTAATGAAATTGATTTAGAGGGATTTGAAAAACTAGAAAAAGAGTTAAAAGAATTTGATTTTTAACACTGGGAACTATACCCAGTGTTTTTTATTTTACCCCACTTGCTAAAGTCCAGTTTTACTGGGTTTCTTAAATGCAATTTGAGAAACTCCTAATCGTGAACTTTTAGTTTTTATTTGTTCCCTCTCCTACTGGAAAAATTGTTTTATATAAATTTGTATTTTTTAATTTTTTGATTTTGATTTGGTTGTACATCAGAATTTTTTATACTCAAAAAGTACATAAAAACCTGTCCTTTTTGACACCCCTATTTTTAACACTTGTCAATAAAATCAAGGCTTAACTCAATTTTCTTATTGATTAGGTTTTTTATATTTTTTCCTAAGCAAAAATTTAAAGCTTTAGATTTGATTTTAGAGCTAAAAAATCATGAAATTAGAAAAATTTGCATTTGAATCGAATACACCCTATAAAAACATCTCGTTAAAAGTCCTCATTCTATCCAAAAAACGATTTGAAACAGTTTAAGCATAAAATACTGGCATCGGTAATTAAAATTGATTTTAAGGCTATATTGTAAAGTTTAAATAGATTTGATATGTAACCAAACTTTATGAGATTAATTTTAACCCTTGTGTTGTGTCTTAGGGTGTATTTTATCTAAAAAGTTTTTTAAAGGCTTATTTGATACCCTAGAATTAGTTTAAATGGATTTTAAAACTAGGTTTAGGGAATTAGTTTTATATTTTTAGAAAATCTTAAATATTTGAGTTTTAGAAATTGATTTAGGCACGTTTAGCGGTTCATGAAATTTATCCAATTTCAAACCTCTACGTCAAAATTCATTTTGTAACTGTTGCCAGTATTTTATTTTTGATTTAGAAAATTAGTTTAGAATATTTCTAGTAAATTTATTTTGGTTAATTGGAACTATTGGAAAAATATTTTTTATATTTTGGTTTGGATCGTTTGATAAATTCTTTTTGAAAAAATTTAAGATTTAAACATAACTTATTGACTATTTAAAAATTAGTTTTTTTGACTTTGATTTTTTTACTGGAAAATTTCAATTTTTCCCTTTTAAATATATTTTAAAGAGTTTTAAAGAGTTTTAAGGGTCTTCAATTTCAGCTAGTAGAGAGCGAGTTGAGACACAAAAGTAAGACATCATGTAACATAAAGTAAGACATCATGTAACATAAAGTAAGACATCATGTAACATAAAGTAAGACATCATGTAACAAATATAAGACAAAAAAAATTGACTGTCTTATTTTGTAATAGTATACTAACAACTATAAAGGGATTAAAAATAAAATAAGACAGTATGTAACATGGTAAAAAATGGGGGATACTTATGGAAAAAGAACTAAAATATCATAATGAAATTAATAAATTAAAAATAAGTGAGTTTTCAGAAAATGAAGTTGATATTTTCTTTAGTTTGTTGTTTAAAGCTAAAGAAACTGGTGCTGATGAAATAACAATAACATTTGCAGAATTAAAAAAAATAGCTGAATTAGGAAATAGAAGTGAAACACGATTTATAAAAAATATTCGTGAATTAAATAAAAAATTAAAATCTATGACTCAAGAAATAGAATGTGAAAAAGGGGTTTTTAAAGTATTTAGTTTATTTGGAACTATAACAACAGATACAAATAAAAAAATAATAATTGTCCCCATAGAAAAAGAATTTAGATTTTTAATAAATGGGATATTAGAAAATTTTACTATTTTCGATTTAAAAGAGTTTTTGGAGCTAAGAGGTTCTTATATGAAAACTTTATTCAGATTATTAAAACAATGGGAAAGTACAGGCGAATATATTGTAAAAATAAATGATTTTCGTGAAGTTTTAGGAATACCAGTAAAATATAGAATGATTGATGTGAGAAAAAGAGTTTTAAAACCTTGTTTAGAGGAATTGGGGAAATATTTTAAAAATTTAAAAATTACAGAATTAAAAAAAGAGCGGAATGTAGAAACTTTAGTTTTTACATGGAAAAGCAAGAAAGAAAAGAAAAAAGAGGACATAATAGATATACAACCAATAAAAAGAAAAAAGGCAGCACTGGGAGAAAAAGAACTTCAAGAACATGAAAAAGAGCAGCTAGAAAATATTGTTCAAGAATTAGAAAAAAGCAAAACAGTAAAAAATATTCCAAGTGATCCAGTTGTTGAATTAATAAAAATATCTAAAAAAGACTATGAGAATTTATACAAGAACTATCTAGAGAAATTAGGAGAACAACACAATCTTTATATGAGGAAATCCTTTGACTTTATAAATAAGGCTAAATATGAGATTATAGAGGACATGGAGAGGGAGCAACCAAAAGAAAAACCTTTATTCAGTGAAAAAGATATTGATGAGAGCCTTTTAGTCTCTAAAACTGGAAAAAAGTTAGTAGGAATGGCAAGGCAACACAAGATTAAAAAACTACTAGAAGATATGAACAAAGGGGGGCAATAGATGTATAAAGTGGATTTAATAGAAAATGAAACAGTATTAAAATCTAAAGAATTAAAAGATTATGAGCAAGCTATAGAAAGAGTTAATGAGTTGATGGGCGACTTAGTAGGAGATAGAAAAATAATTGTTTATAGTAAAAAAGGTGTTAAGTGGATAAAGTTTGGAGAGTGGAAACTACAAGATTAAAAAGGGGGAGTCCATGAAGATAGAAACAATGGCTAATAATTTACTTAAGAAAATATTACAGATGAATTTTACTAAAAGTAGGGTTGTGTATTACAAAACAGAGATAAGAAAAGTTGGACTTTATGAGGATATAGATGATAGGGTAGAATATTTAAATAGCTTAGAAAGAAAAGCGGAAAGAGAAAATAAAAGAAATTTGGAGAAATTGGAAAAAGTATTGGTAGATTTAAAATAAATACTGTATTATATAAGTGCCTTTAATTAATAGTTTCAAGGAAGTGTCTAGTATAAAAGCTAGGCACTTTCATTTTATATAAAAATATATTGATTATTAAGTCTAGGGAGTGCCTAGAAAAGAGTTAAAAGAAAAACGAGTATGAATTATCAAAGAAAAGTAGAAAGGCTTTAAAATCAATTTTAGAGCTTTAAAAAAGTATTGCTTTTTGGATAGCAAAGGTTTATAATTCAATTAGGAATGTAAAAGTCATAAGATACTAAAAAAGAGGGTTTTGTCTAGGCAACTTAACCCTCTTTTTATTTTTTGTAATTAATGTTAAACTATGACTAGGTATCGAGCTTAGGCAATGAAAATTAAAAACCCTAAAAGAAAGGGGGGTATTTTATGATGATAAAAATTACATTCCTAATAATTTTCTTCTTGCTATGTAAAAATCTTTACTAAGTAAGACAACAAGCAAGATACCGAGTAAAGAAAGCCTAATCTTTACGAACTGGCAAGGATAAAACCTTGCCTTTTATTTTTAATTGATTTATAATTCAGTTAGGAAAGAGTGTTCAAAATAACTAGAAAGAGGTTTAGCTTTGGTCGGCTTGAATCTCTTTTTATTTTTCAGTTGATTTTTGTATAAGAAAGGTTTATAATTCAATTAACGATTAGAAAAGTGGATACACTATAAATGGAAAAGAGAAAGGAATACGAGACCTTTCTCTTTTTATTTTTTGTAAGTGATGTTATACTGTAAAAGCGGTTAACTCTTAAGAAGACCAGCCTTTCATTGAAAGGGGGTGTATTCATGCTAAAAATTCTAATCGTTGTTGTTTTCTTTATTCTAGCTAAAAATCTTTACTAGAAAAGAGATAGCCGTTATAGCTTGTTGGAACTCGTAACTCTAACAGGCGGAAAAGAGGGGAAACCCTCTTTTTTTATTGTTTGGAGTTGGAAAAGTAGGAACTTTTTTAATTCCAGTTCCTTTTTATTTGTTCCCTCTTCTATTGAAAAAGAAAAACCTATAATAATAAAATATATGAAAAAATAGCGGTGAAATAAAAAAATTATAACTTAATATTTTTTTTTTATTTATAAATATATCAAAAAATATTATTCATAAAATTACTTTACTAAAAATTGAGATAACGATTGCATTTGTTGAACTTTATTAAAATTTACCTATACAAAAACTGCAACTTTTATTGCACTTTTTGTATAGGTAAATTTTAAGAATAATACTTATTTATGTTGTATTTATAAAAGATATAAAAAAATAATTATTGACTTTTACGAGGGGGTGGGTTATTATAAAGACAACCTCACGAAAGGGGGTGGAAAAAATAGAAACAAAAAGAAAAAGAAACTCTAAAAAAAATATAGTGAAAGAAACAAGGGGCTATAAACTTAATTATGGCTTAAAAAATGATGGGTATTGGTCAGCAAAATTAACATTACCTATTGGGTGGTTGGAACATATGGGATTGAGTCCAGATGAAAGAGATATTGATATTGAATATAGTCCAAGAACTAAAAAAATCACTATAAGAAAAAGAGATTCTAAAAAAGAAGTAGGTGAGTAAAATCTACAAAACTGGAATAAAAAAAGGCTACTACTGGTAATAGTAACCTTTCGGATTGACTTTATTGCCACTTGATGACAAGAACAATAAACTCACAAATTAGACACTTGTAGTTTATCATGTTTTTGTTATAAAAACAAGCGTTTCAAAGTCAATCCTTTCCCCTTTTTTTATAAAGGAGATGAAAGGACTTTGGAAAAAGAATACTTAAAAAGTACGTCCAAAAATTATAATAAAGGTGGACTTGATACAGTCGGTTTAACTTGTAAAACAGATGTTGATATTGAAGAAATAAAGGTTTTAAATGGTGTTATAGAAAAGTATACATATTTGATAGGAGTTGAAGAGGTATTGGTAACTATAAAAGCTAGTAGTGTTTTAAATGGCGGTATTGAATTAACTGACCTAGACGAAACAATGGAAATAGTAGAAGGTATAGCTTTAAATTTCAATATTGATTTTGAAACCCTTTCAAGAGTTGATTTTTCGGTGGATTTATTAGAAACAGTAAAAGAAAATAAAAAGAAATTTATTTTATTTCTTGAATGTTTAGACCTTAGACGAAAAGGTACAGGAATGTTTGAAACTAAAAAACCAGTAAAGCAAAATAAAAAAACTGGAAACCTTAAAATATCAACTAATAGAGTGCAAACAACCATATATGACTGTATGGATAAGCCAAGATTAGCAAATACAAGGATAGAGAATAGAATTGTTAATATAAGAGCTAAAGAAATTATTAAAAAACGTATTCAGTTAGAAATGAAGAAATATATGAAAGAACTTCATAAATTAGAGGAATTAATTCCAATAGTAGAAGGATTATATATAAATTATCTGATAAACGAATATAAAAAAACAATAAAAAAAGAATTTGGAACTTTTACCGAGTTTGTAGCTTGGGCTGATAAGGAACAATTAATATTAACTGAAAGAGTTTTAAAAGAATTGTTAAAAGCTAGTGGAATAACAACAAGATTAAAAGTATTTTTAAATAGTTTTAGAAGTTTGAGACCAGATACATTAAAGTTCACGAATAAAAGTGAGTTAAAATCTTTGGTTTTATTAGTTAAAAAAGAGTTAAAAAAGAGTGCAAGGGAAGGTTAAAACCTTCCTTTATAAACTTTTTTATAAAAGTACAATAGTGTTATAAAGTCAATAGAATCAATAGTTTAAAGGGTGTTTTTATTTTTGTGGTTGGTACTAGATTAAGAGTAGGCAACCTAAGAGTCTAAAAAAACTAAGAATTAATAAAATCTAAAGAGTTTTAATTGTAAATAAAATAAATCTCCAAAGAAGGAGAGAGAAAAGGGAAGTCTTAAAGAAAATCTTTAGGACTTTTTATATTACCTAGAAAAGAGGTTAAAAATGAGTATGAAAGTATTAAAAACCGCTTGGGAGATAGAAGAAAGAATAAAAAGCATGAATAAAGCGGAAATAGTGGAGTATATGAAAGGTTATTTAAAACAGGCAGAGATTAACGGAAATGACAACAAAAACGTTGTACATCATACTTGTTTACAAATAAAAAGAAAATTACAAAGTATAGAAACTGAATTATTAATACTGGAAACCATAGGGGTACAAGATAAAAGAGTTGGTAAAGCCTATTTGTTAGATGAACTGGAAAGAATCAAAGAGCGAATAGAAAAAATTTATGAGGTGTAAGACTATGGAAAAAATAAAAGATTTACCAGTAGGGGCAACCTTTGAATATGAGGGGAAAACCTACAAGATATTAAAGGGTTATTGGTGTAGTGGTGCAGATAATAAAAAGATGTGTGATTTCTTTGAAAGAGATTGTCAAAGAATGATAAAACAA
>JBOGAY010000203.1:0-13966 GCA_051655925.1 Sarcina sp.
CTATAACACTTACTCTTCATTAATTGTTTCAACAACATCTAGCTTAGCTGCTCTTCCCGCCGGAATTATTCCTGCTATTATCGAAACAATTATTGCAACAATAAACCCAAGCAAAACATTCCCAACTGTTAGATTCACAGTAAAACTTTTTCCTACTTGAATTAAATATTCATTAATTCCAAAGATGGCTATTATAGCAAGAATACATCCAAGAATTCCTCCTATAGTTCCAAGAATAATTGATTGTGTTAAAAATATTAATCTTATATTTCCTTTTTTAGCCCCAAGCGCTCTCATTATTCCTATCCACTTTTTCTTTTCTTGTACTGTCATAGTCATTGTATTTATAAGTCCTACACTTGCAACTAAAATAACTATTATAGCTGCTATATCCAAAACAATAGTTATAAAACTTGTAAATACACTAGCCATTCCAACTATTTCTCCAAGACTAAATGTTGTATATCCTAAAGTATTGTTAACCGTATTATTTATTTGTGGTATAACTTTTTGATTAGGTACATTTATAGTTACCATTGAATAAGTTGATTCAATTTGATTTGTTGTTTTTCCCGTATAATATGCTGATATTTTATTTGTCACATTATTTAATGTAAGAATATTACCAGGATAATATGAATTAGGATTTGAATAAACACCCTGAACAGTTCCTTTAATAATAAGAGGTTCTCTTGTTGGCATTCCTGGAACACTTGGCATATTAACTGTAAATGTTATTATTTTTCCAACTACAGAATTATAATCTGTAACACCCATATTTTTTAAATAATTTTCATTTACAAGGAATTGGTCTTTAGCACCTGTTAAATCTTTTCCTGCTACTATTGTTCCTTGTCCTGTATATTCATATTCTTTTGAATAACCTAACAATGTAGGATTTACTCCTGATTTTGTTACTCCTTCAATTGATACACTGCTCGCCTGTGTTGCATTATATGCACTAATGTTTTTTACATTTTCAATTTTAGCAATACTTGCAAGAGTTGAATTTGTTATCTCCTTTGAGTTATCTTGCTCCTTTGGATTTAACTGCTTATTAGCTTGATATGGTAAATAGCTCATACCTTGATTCATCTGCTGTTGTATAGCTTGACTAGACTTATTTGCATTATATTTTTCTGGGGTAACCATTACTTGATCTAGATTACCAAAACTTGATACAAAAGTTGTTGCTGTTTTACTAATAGTCCCACCAAGCCCTTGCATAGATACAAGTAACATACTACCAACAGAAATTGCAATTATAGTAAGAATACTTCTGAGTTTTCTTCTATTTATATCTCTAGCTGACATAGCTATTCCGTCTATTAACTTCATTATGGTTGCTCCTCTCTATTGTCTTAATGATTCTACTGGGTCAAGTTTTGCTGCTCTAGATGCTGGATAAACTCCTGCTATAACAGAAACCACTACTGAAAATGCTATTGCTGCTAATACAAGCCACCACGGAACATTTGTTAACAAACTTGCTCCCTGCCCTTGTTTAGCTAACATATCAATAATCCCCATACTTATCAGTTTAAATAACACTATACTTATAACCGAACCTATAACTCCACCTACAATTCCTATTGCTCCTGATTGTACAAGAAACATGTATTTTATATCCGAATTACTAGCACCTACTGATTTCATAACGCCTATACTCTTAGTTCTTTCTGTAACAGCCATAATCATTGTATTAACAATTCCTATTGCTGCAACAATTAAAACTATTACTCCTAAAATCCCTAAAATTAAAAGAATATTATTAAAGTTATCATTAATACTATTTACTTTTTGTTGATCTGAAGTTGCCATATATCCAACCTTTTCAACTGCCGCTTGAATGTTTGCTACATTATTCATGCTATTAGATTCAACAACAACTCCATTATATCCATAGTCTTTCATAAAATTCGGATTATATTGTAAAAATCCAGCAATATCTGCTATATTTTGTCCACTGATAACAAATTTATTCCCATCTGGCATATATTTACTTTCCACCCCTATAACTTTAAATGTTTTTGTCATTGGAGTTACTGGATTTCCATTAATATTATTAATTATAAAGCTTAAATTTTTTCCTATTATATCAGAAGGATTAGTTATTCCTAAATCACTTAAAAGAGATTGCCCAACAAGAATTCCATCTGAAGTATTTTTTGTAAGATTCTCTCCTGCTATCATAGGCTTAAAATCAACATCTTTAGACGAGCTTTTTGCATTTTGAACATCACTATCAAAGTAAGTATCATAGTCTAAATCATAGCCCTTAACTGGAAAATTCCCATAATATATTTTGTTATTTATTTTAACTTCTGCAAGATTAACATTTATAAATGCTTCTACACCTTCTACATTAGGAATCTTTGCTATCTTCTCTACTGCACTTTTATTTATATTTTTAAAATTATTTTTTATCCAAAGTGGCATATTTTTTGCCATCTCTTTTGGATTACTTGGAATAACTGCATCTGCTTTTAAACACTGCACTGTTACATTTTTTGTACTTCCTCCACTATTCACAGTATCAACTAAAAATCCTTTTATCATAATCCCAAGTGAAACCATTAATATTATCAAAATAGTTCCTACAATAATTCCAAGCGAAGTTAAAAAAGTTCTTTTCTTTCTTCTGTTTAAATCTCTAAAAGCCATTGAAAGATTATCAGAAAATTTCATTTTACTTCACTCCTTCATTTGCAGAATCACTAATTATATTTCCATCTTTTATATGAACAACTCTTCTTGCTTTTTCAGCCTCCTCAGGATTGTGTGTAACCATAATGAAAGTATACCCTTTTGCATTTAACTCATGGAATAAATTCATTATATTTTCACCAGTCTTAGAATCCAAATTCCCTGTAGGTTCATCAGCAAATATAATTTTAGGATCATTAACAAGTGCTCTTGCTATTGAAACTCTTTGTCTTTGCCCACCAGACATTTCACTTGGTTTATGCTTTGCAAGTTTTTCAAGTTCAACCTGTTCTAAAGCCTTCATGGCTTTTTTCTTTCTCTCCGATTTTGACATCCCCGAAAATATAAGTGGCATCATAACATTTTCTAAGGCTGTTTGTGTATTTTCAAGATTAAATGCTTGAAACACAAAACCTATCTCTTCATTTCTAAACTTTGCCATGTCTTTATCTTTATATTTTGAAATATCCTTCCCATCAAATAAAACCTCTCCACTTGTAGGTGTATCAAGACCACCAACAATATGCATCATTGTTGACTTTCCTGAACCTGAAGGTCCTATTATTGCAAGAAATTCCCCATCCTCAATTTTTAATGAAACGTTATTTAATGCTACTATTGTTTCCTTTCCCATTTGATATTTTCTTACTATATTTTTAACCTCTATCAAATTTTTTTCCTCCTTAGTATGTTATAGTTAAGCTTAAATATTTAAATTTATTTTAACCACTCCTCTCTTTATCCTTTGTTATCTCTACATTAATAATACAAAATTTTCATACAAAATAATATCTTTCTTGCAAAACAAAAAAGACTTATGTATAAAATTATACCTAAGTCTCAATTTAATCCTTTTAAATTAATGCTATTACCATATTAATACTCATTGAAATAATAAGTATCATCTTTGATAAAAAGAACATTCTTTGCTTCATAACTAAAGCTGATATTGCTGCTATTCCCCCTATAACTGCTATCATTCTATCTACATAGAATTCATTTGGCATTGAAAAATATGCTAACATAGCTAGTAATATAGCGAAAATAACTACAATTGAATATACTCTTATATCTTTTGCTAATTTCCCATTTTTATAAAATAATGTAGCTCCTGAAATCGCAAATAAAATTAGTAATATACAAGCTAGTGACCAAATTGTTGCTATACTCATATTTACTCCTCCTTAAAATTGCTTCTCTTTATTCAATTTAAACTTTCAAAACTTTCAATAAACTAATTATATACCTTTTTTCGACATTCTCTTCTGAATTTATTAAGTATTAACTTTATGTTTATAATTTGTTCTTTTTCACTCGTATTATTTAACTCTTATTTACATAAATAGTATATTTTTAATCAAAACTTCTAATAAAATCACAATTTAATTCTAAATAGCATAAATAAAAATATAAAGCAATTTTAGGAGATCTGTAAATGGAAACTCAGTTAGATTTACTTAGATTTAACGAACAACTTATTTTAAATTTAGAGGTTACTGATGATAAAATATTTAAATTAATTCTTGCTCTAGAATGTATTTTAGATTTTGATACCTTCAAAGCTTTTGATTCATTAAAACTCTGTAAATATGCTAATATAGGTTTTGAAGATATTGATTCGTATCTTGATATCCTTGTAAATAATAGTATTTTACTCAAAGCTGAAACTACATCAAACTTTATAAATCTTTATAAGTTAAACATAGACTATTAAAATATATAAGCAAAAAGAGGCAAGAAAACTATTTTCTCACCTCTTTTTACCATTAACCTTGCAATAAAAAATTATATTCTTTATAATCATTCACCACATTAAGCCATTTATTAAATCTTTTCTTTATAACTTCTAAATCTAAAGATAAATCTTTCCCTATATTTAAAAGCCTTACATATTCTTTTGAGCATTCGTCAACTCTTACTTCATTACCATATCCATTATCTTTTAAATAATTCATAAAAATTTCTGCTTTATAATTCTTTTTCTTAAATCTAAATTTACCATACATTCTGATTTCTATTCCTTCTTCTGTCTCCCATACTTGACTATTGTATCTTGTTGACACCTTATATGGTAGACTAATTTCTAGAACTTCACCTTCTATGTTTTCAGCTTCTGATATGTATACAAGTTTTTTACTTGGAATCTTTTCTCCAACTTTGCAACCTTCTACAAATGAACACCAAATCTTATCTTTTCCATCTGTTAATTCAAATGTATCTAGTTCCTCTTTTGTATTTGCCCATTGCTTTTTACCTACATATCGTTCTTCTTCTATAACAGATTGTATAGCATCTATTATTTCTTTCCTTCTATCCGTTCCCATAACACCTTACATTCTGCCTTTCTTTATTTTCTCTTTTTTAAGTTACTTATCTATTATAAGATAAAGAAGTTCATCAGTCTATTAAAAATATTTTCTATTTTAAAATTTTTCACCTTATAAAACTTTTATGTTTTTTTTTGCCAATCACTTATACTAAAAACAACCTTACCATATATTGATGTTTCAAAATCAATATATCCAATTTTTTTATTTCTACTATCTAAACTAACATTTCTATTATCTCCCATAATAAAAACTTTTCCTTGCGGTACTATATACTTTTGATCTTCACAATTCATCTTTTCTTTAATATATGGTTCATTGACTTTAATATCATTAATATATAGACTATTATTTGTAATTTCTAGTACATCACCAGATTTAGCTATTATACGCTTTATAACTCTAGTTTTTTTTCCCTCATACTCAATATCTAAAATTGCAATATCCCCCCTTTTTACTTCCGCTTCTTTATATAGTCTATTAACTAATAAAATCTCCCCTTCTTTCATAGTACTTTCCATAGATTTTCCTACTACATAAGTAAAACCTATGCTAATATAAATGCATAAAGAGAGAATTATAAAAAAAACAAATACTAATCTTTTTTTTATTTTACTTCTCTTTCCCAAGACACCACTTCCAATATATTCCATTTATATTAATTATATTACCTTTTTTCAAAAATTCAAATAAAATTTTATAAAAAAAAGCATCATACTTTTAAAAGTACAACACCTTTCACTCTTATTAATATAATGCTATTATTTTTACTGAAGTTACATTTTTAAATATAGCTTTTAATACCTCTAAAACCAATTCTTTATATCTTACTTCTACAATTCCTCTTGTAAAATCATTTGCAGCCGGAAATACAAAGTCTGTTTTAGTTGTTCTACTTAAATTTTCAACGCCTGTTTTAAGCCAAGTATCATATCTAACTTCACTCTTCATAACATCTTTAAGTTTTTGTCTAAATATTTTTATATCGTTTTTATCTATTTTTAAATTCTCTGAACTACTTTTTTCAATTTCATTAGCTTCAACTTCTGTAACAATCTCTTTTTGAATTTCTTCTGTTTTCACCAAGTCTTTTTTTTCAGTTTTATCAAAACCTTTTTTCTTTTCAACTTGCTCTTCTTTATCATTACTTTGTTTATTTATTTTTTGGTTTTTTATTAAAGTGAATTTTCCATTTGAAATCGCAGAATTTTCCCCAACTACTTTCAATTCTGAACTAACTTTATTTACTTCTCCAATTGCAACAATATCAGCTTTTAAACTTTCAATTTCTATTTTCATTTCTATTATTTCACTTTTCAGCTTAGAAATTTCTTCAATCAGAACTTTTATTTCTGGGTTTCCCAATTCCACCACACCCCTTATTCTATATTTCCCTAAGTTTCAACTTAACTTCTACTAATTATTTATATTTTAGCATATTTTCACATCATTTTAATACATATTTTTTCAAAATTCGCCGTATCAATATATTACTACCTTTCTTCAAAAAATATATTTTTAATTTAATCATAAAAAAGAGGATATTATCATTAATATCCCCACTTTTTCTAAGTTTATTTCTTTGCTTTTTTATAATCTCTAATTATTGTTTTTATAAAAGCTCCATATTTTGTAACTTTTTCTTCTGTAAGACCCTCAATATTCATTAGCTCTTCATTTGTTTCTGGCAATTTATTTACAATATCAATTAAAATATTATCTGTAAATATATTATAAGGTTTAACTTCTTCTCTAACAGATAGATCTTTTCTAAGAATTCTAAATTTTTTAAACAATTCTTGATCTAAACAAATATCTGTACCAGACTCTTCTATCTTTAAAAAGACTTGTTCTTCACCTTTTAAAACCTTAATTGACCTTTCATTAAGTTTAACCATTATTCTAGTATTTTCCCTTCTATCTAAATATCCTTGTTTTATAAGCTCAGTCATTATTGACCTTATAATATTACCTGAATATTCTGGCATAATTCTAAAAGTGGAAAGCTCATAATACTTATTTTGTTCCACTTTAGGCCCTCTAATTCCTCTTAAAATATCAACTAAAACACTTTCTCCAACTTTTTCACGAGTTCTATAAACACAAGATAATATCATTTGACTTTCTTTTGTCATATCTCTTATTTCATTATTATTTAAGCAATAACTACATGCATTACAATAATCTAATGTTACATCCTTAGAAAAATACTTAAGTATGAAACTTCTGTAGCACCCCTTTTGTTCACATAGGTCTACCATCTTTTGAAGTTTCCTAAGCTCTATTTCTCTTCTTCCCATCTCAACACTAGTATTAATTAAATATTCCACTGTTGAAATATCCTCTCTATTATAAAGTAAAAAACATTGTGCCTTCCCACCATCTCTGCCCGCTCTACCTATTTCTTGATAATAACTTTCTATATTTTTAGGCATTGAGCTATGTATTACATACCTCACATTTGATTTATCAATCCCCATACCAAATGCATTAGTTGCAATAATTAAATTACTATCTTCATTTAAAAACTCTTCTTGATTTTTATTTTTATCTTCATACTTCATTTTCCCATGATATCGTGATGTATAAAACCCTCTATCATTTAAATAATGATATAATGAATCAACTTCTTTTGTTGTATTACAATATATAATACCAGCTTTATCTTCATTTTCTCTTATATATGAACTTATAAAACTAAGCTTATCATCTTCATTAACTATATTAATTTCTAAATTTTCTCTATTAAAACTTCCTACATATATGAAAGGATTATAAAGTCCTAATAATTCCTTTGTATCCTTTATAACTTCCTCTGTAGCTGTTGCTGTAAATGCTGTTATAACAGGTCTTTTTGAAAGTTTTTCTATAAACGGTTCTATATTTCTATAACTTTTTCTAAAATCATGTCCCCAAATTGAAACACAGTGTGCCTCATCTATAGCAACTTGACTTATATTTATATTTTTAAGTTTATTTATAAAAAAGTTTGACTCTAACCTTTCTGGTGTTACATAAAGTAATTTAATCTCTTCTCTATAAACCCTCTCTAATATTTCATCTGATTCTTCTAATGATAATGCAGAGTTTATATACTCAGCTGAAAGTCCTATTTCTCTTGCTGCATCTACTTGATCCTTCATAAGTGAAACAAGAGGACTTATAACTATTGTCAGCCCTTCAAATAGTATAGCTGGTATTTGATAGCAAATTGATTTTCCTCCACCAGTTGGAAGAATACAAAAAGTATCTTTCTTTTTTAATATATTGCTTATAACATCATATTGTCCTTCTTTAAAATTCTCATAACCATAAAATTTATTTAATATTATTGTTGCTCTATTCATTCCTCTTCCCTCCTTATAATCTAATTATAAACATCTTTTTATAATATTATATCTAAAGTATTATATTTTTCAAAATTAATGCATACTCTCTTTATTATCTGCTTATACTACTATCATAAGAGAAAATCTTTGAGATTTCTACTTAAAAAAAGAGCCTTGCTTTATGCGATGAATGTTCTTCATCTTATAAAGAAGGCTCTTAACTTTTATGCTATATACAAATATGACTTTATATCTATCTTTTCATCCTCAGCTTCAGTAATTTTAAGTTTAATATCAATATTACTATTAATATCAATATTTTTATAAACTATATATTTTATACCACCATATAATAATGTCAAATTAAATAAATCTTCATTATTATTTTCATTTCTATGCAGAAATACTACCTTCTCATAGTCATTTTTTATCTTCAAAATTTCTATTGGGTTATTATCACCATCATAAGTTAATATAATATCCCTCATTATTTTTCCTGTTAAATTAATAATACTCACAACAGTAATATGCTTTTTTAAATCAACCATTAATTAGCCACCTCCAATATCAATCTCTTAAATTTTAATATTCTACACTAATCATTAAAATACCTTTTATTACCAATTAATTTTATTATATGATAAATACTATAATAAAGTACAAAAAAATCCCTAGCCACGAACTAAGGATTTCCTTGATATTATATGTTTTTTTAAAGGATTTAAAATAATAACTGCCTGAAAAGATAATAACACAAATTATTTTCAAATTAATACTAGTAATTTATAACCTTTTTAGAAGTTAAAATCTTAATTTGCTTTTAAATCTATAAATTTTCTATTTTTTTCTTTAATTCATCGCTCTTTAAGTCTTCAAAAATAATTGTTGCAGTTGCAATTAAGCCATCTATAAGCTTTTTATTATCATACTTATCTATTTGAGTTTTTATTCCATAAGTTCCATAAATATTACCTTTATAATTACTTCTCAAAAGTTCTATAGTTTCTTCTGAAAAATCAGAAATATTTTGAACTTTATCATAATTTATATTTTTTCCTATAACGATATAATCTACTTTATATTCATTAGCTTCTTGTGCTAACTTAGCATTATTTACTGATAATCCGATTATTTTATTATCTCCTATTAAACTCCTAGCTATATCACTTCTCATATCATCTTCTTCTAAATGGACACCATCAGCATTTACTGCAATCGCTACATCAACTCTATCATTAACTAAAAATATTGTTCTATGTTTTCTACATACTTCTTTTATCATATTAGCTTCATAAATCATTTCTCTAGTTGACTTATCTTTTGCTTTATACTGAACTATTGAAACACCTGATTTTATAGCATTTTCTAATCCCTCTAATAAATTTTCTAACTGCATTTTTTCATCAGTAACTAAATATAGATTTCTTTCACTAAACCTCAAAATCTTCACCCCATTAAATACTTTTTAATTTTTAATTATCCTTATTGTAATATTATTGTTAAACCTAAAATCAGAAGGATTTATATAATTAATTCAAGGTTATAATTAATCTCTCTCAAATTCCAAGAAACAAACATATTACAGAGCAAAATTCAGATAATCCCTCTGAATTTTGCTTTTTTTTATTCCTCAAATCACAATTAATATAATACTTCATTTTATCTAGAGATGTTCCTATTTTATAAAACTTTATAAAACTTCCTTCTTATACATAATCAATTATATAAACTAAAAAAAGAAGATATACCACTTATACCTCCTCTTAATTAAAATGTAATTTACTTACTCATATTATTTTTTTGATCCAATCCTTTAATATAATCTATTGCTTCATTAATTTTCCCCTCTTCATTTTTAGGCACTATCTTCTCTATAAAATTAAGTTCATAAACTGCTTGCGAATAACTTATTTCCTTATCTTCTGCCTGTTTCATAATTTGTGGAACCTTATCTATAGCAACCTTTTGCACTTGAGTCCTTTCTGTTACACTCAATCCATGAATATCCTCTAATGCTTGCTGATAATTTCCTGTTTTAATTTGATTTATTACTGTTTCCTTTGATGCATTTATACAAGATATAAAAAATATAGCTACCAAACAAAACATAATTGACAAAAATATTGGCTTTTTAAACTTCATAATTTTAACCTCCTAGTTTGCTATAAATTAAGCATATCTAGGGTTAGTTTGTATAAATTTCTACTTTATTATACATAATAAAAAGAGCTTGGTTTCCCAAACTCTATAAATACTTTACTCCAAATCTTAATATATAATAGTCATCTTCTATCTTTAGTATATATATATCACTTACATTATAAAAGAAAGCATCATATATAAAATCACTATCACATACTAACTTCCAATATTTACTTGCATTTAATCCTAATTCATCCATCATATAATTAAGAATATACTTATTTAAAGCTGTTTTATCCTTATTTTCACTATACTTTACAACCTTATTTGTTATCCATACTCTTAAAACATAATCTAATTCTTTTTCAAAAACATTTATTGTATTAAATTTTAAAACTTGATTATAGCTCTCTTCAATAAACTTTATTATGCGCTCTCCTTCAGTATTACCTAAATCAAGCCAACTACTACTTGTTCTAATACTATCATCATTTCTTATGTATTCTTCACAATAACTTCTAAAACTCTCTTCCGGACTTTCTAAAAAACTTATTCTTTCAAAAGCAAAATCAAACTTCATATCACTATCTGACATTGACTGAATATCTGCCATTCCCTTTAAATATCCATCTAATTTCAAAGCATCCTTACAAATCACATTTATTCCCCCCTCTTCACCAACTGACTTATAATCCCCTTAATTATATCATATAAATTACTTTTATTACATTTTATGTCAGAGATTTTTTAATATATATACTAAAATATTCGAAATTTTTCATACTTCCTTAAGCCTATACAAAATATGCATATTAAAATATAATTTAAACTATAAACATTTTAATTATAAATACTATATTAAGTGCATTAAGCCACTTAATATCTGTGAAAGGTGCATTATGAAGAATTTTAAATTTTCAAAAGAAAGAGAACAACAATTATTAAATGATATTCAAGAATTTTTTTTAACTGAAAGAAATGAACAGCTTGGAGACCTTGCAGCCTCTATCGTCTTAGATTTCATAGTTGACTCAATTGGCGTAGAAATATACAACCAAGGTGTTGCTGACTCTTATAAATATATGTCTGACCGCGTTGAAGATTTACTTGGAATAACTAAATAAGTAGCTATACACATAGAAGTCTATACCTTCTTGAACTTTATTAGATTAATTCTAAAAAAACTAAAACCTCTCATCACATTTGATTTCTTTAATGTATAGTACTATAATTATTTTGTAGTACTATACAGTTTTTCAAGTACTTATAGGTTTACAAATCATTCTAATATTTTTTTAATATTAAGTTTACTATAAAAACTTAGAAAGGATTTAAATATGGATAATAACTACGAAAAAAGAAATGATATTTTATATACTGCTATCTATTTATTTTCTAATAAGGGTTTCACTGCAACCTCTGTTCAAGATATAGCATCTCACTGTAATGTATCAAAAGCTACTATATACAAATTATTTAAATCAAAAGAAGATATTCTTATTGAATTAATAAAGCTTTCTAACAAACAATTGCTTTTACTTTTTGAAAACATAAATTTAAACCCTAGTATGACTCCAATGGAAAAATTTGAAGAAAAAATTTATCTTTTTTATGAATTTTTAGCTAGCAAAAAAGATTTAAGTATAATGCTTTATCATGAACAAAATGTATGTAAAGCTGAAGATTTTAAAAAAGTATTTGTTGAAATTGAAATTTTGATTTTAAATTGGTTTAAAGCTATGTTAATTGATACTTTCGGTGAAAAAGTTAAACCAATTGTTTGGGACTTAGTAATAACCCTTGAAGGATTAATAAGACAATATACCGAAATTTTTATTATAAAAGAGGTTGTTGTTATAGACCTTCGAAAATTAGCTAAATATACTACAAAAAACATAACTGCTTTAGTTGATACTAATTGTACCTATGACCCACTTTTATCACTTGATTTTGTTTCTAATCTTGATATTCCAACTCATGCTATATTTAATAATGAGCTTTTAATAGAAGAATCAAGAAGAATAATTGATAATCTTAAAGTTTTAGTGAAAAACTCAAAAACTATATTAAATAAAGAAGAATTAAATGAAGCTATTACTACTTTAGTTAATGAAAAAAATTCTAAAGAACCTAGAAAATATATAATTGATGGTTTGTTCCTTTATTTATTGAAATATAATGAACTCGAAAAAGATATTCTTTTATTGAAACAAATTTATAGAAAACTTTAAAAGAAGGCTTGTACCACACAAGCCTTCTTTATTAATATTTATAAAAACAACTTCCACCTATAAACTCTCTTAAAATTGAATTTGTTGGAACAGAATCAAAATCTATATCTTCAAAAAAACTCAAAAATGTTTTTAACCTCTTAGCCTCATAATAAACTTCACTCTCAGTACTTATCTTAGAAAGTTCTTTCAATGCTAACTTTTTAAGAACTGCAAGTTCATATACTAACGTTGAGTTGAACATTACATCAGCTTCTTCTTGAAAAATAAAAATATTTTTTTCTTCACCTCTTTTTATTGATGGCCACATAGATAATGTTTTTTCTGCATCATACCCTCGTGATAAACTATCTCTCACTATTCTTCTTACCTTTCTAACATCTGTTGTAGATATTTTATTATGATGGTCTAAATTAAGTTGTGTTAAAGCTGATATATATACCTTAAATTTATACTTGTCTTCTATTTCACTTGTGAGCCTATCATTTAATCCATGAATTCCCTCAACAATAAGAACTTTATCATTTTCTAATGAAAATTTATTTCCTACCCACTCTCGTCCTCCTGTTTTAAAATTGAAAGACGGAATTTCTACACATTTCCCATTTAATAAATCTGTTAAATTTTCATTGAACAACTTTAAATCTAATGCTTCTAAGCATTCAAAGTTTGGATTTCCCTCTTCATCTATTGGTGTTTTATCTCTACTCACAAAATAATCATCTAAAGATATCATAACTGGTTTCAATCCATTGACTTTTAACTGTACTGCAAGTCTTTTAGTAAACGTAGTTTTTCCAGATGATGATGGCCCTGCTACTAATATTATTTTTGCATCTTTTTTCTCACAAAATTTATCAGCTATCAAAGCTATTTTTTTTTCATGTAATGCTTCTGACACTCTTATTATTTCTGCTATTTCGCCATTATTTTGAGTTTCATTTAATGCACCTACATCTGCTACTCCTAATATCTCTAGCCACTTAGCCGTTTCTTTAAACACACCATGTAACTGTTTTTGATCTTTAAATAACGGAAGTTCTGTTGGTGTTTTTGTTCTTGGAAATCTTATAATAAAACCTGGATTATAAAATAGCAAATCATAACTTTTCAATATTCCTGTAGAATATGCCATAGGTCCATAAAAATAATCATATCTATCTTCTATTTTATAAAGCTTCAATTTGTCACTTTTAACATACTTAAGTAATCTAAGCTTATCCTCCATTTT
>JBOGAY010000204.1:0-7482 GCA_051655925.1 Sarcina sp.
AGACGTTGATAGAAATAAATCTTTAGAAGTTCATCCAAATGATAAGGAAAAAAGAGTTAATTTAGTATTTAATAAAGACGGTGAGGTTATCACAGGAGAACAATTAGCTGTAACGGCTAGAGTAAGAGTTAATAATATGGATGCTTTTACTGATGCTGAGTTAGAGGGAATGGGGATGGATGTAGCTAATCCAGATAATTTAAAAGTAGAGTTAATTGTCGAATTTGGTGAGGAAAATACTGAACCTAAAACGCATATATTTAATGCGACAACTAATGATCCGGCTTTAGGTGGTGTAAACGACCGTATTTGGTATATGAAGCCTGTAACACCTTATGTAGCAAGAGTCGGATTGTTCAACGGAAGATTAACTCTTCCAGATAATACTCTTTCAAAAGAAAGTGAGCAAGATATTACAAAAGTAAATGCAGTAGCATCTCAAATTTTAGAAGAGGCACCAGAGTTTGCGTTAGCAGAAGAAAATCACTTTGGACTAGGAATGCTTATAAAACCACAACCAGGGGTAAAATCAATTACTCCTATAAAAAGAATGAGTGAAAATGATAGTAAGCAAGAAACTATAGCTGAGGGAATAAAGACTTATAGATTAGACGAAGCTAATAATAAATTTGTTCTGCATACAGAAAGAAGTTTTGATCCTACATCAATATACTTAATGACAATTGATTATTATATTGATGGAATTAGTCCTGGAGAAGTACCAGAGCAATTTTTCGAAGTAGGATTTGAAGTTAAAACAATAGAAACTATTACTGGAAGTGAACCAGTAGAAAAGAAAGAATTCTGGGGTATCAAAGTGAATACAGTAGATAAACCAGAACACTTCTAAAAATAAAAAACACGAACAATATTATTAGAATTTAATTTAAAGGAGTAGAAGTAGTATATTGTTTATACTGCATCTACTCTTTGTTTTTATTTAAATTGAGTTTAAAGTAATAAAAAATGAGTTATTTTTTGATTTTTGCTAATACTAAGATATGATATTGCAAAATCATATTATTTATTTAAGAGTACGAATAATTTATGCAATAAATATTTCTTTTTAATTTTAAAATGAAATAAAAAAATCATTTTAAAATAGGTAGTAATTTAGTTGACAAGCTATATTGCAATGACATATAATTAATAAAAATCAACGAACTAAAAAAAGAAATATTAGTAAAATACTCGTATAAATCTTGGATATGGCAAGGTGTTTCTACGGAGAACCAGGAATTCTCCTCTATGAGTGATTTAATATAGTTAACTTAGAATGTAAAGACATATTAACTCACTTAGGAGATTAATATGTCTTTTTTTAGAAATTAAACAAATTTTTATAAGATTTAATTATGAAAGAAAAATAATCAAAAATTAAAATACATGCAAGTTAACTTGCAAAAATGATTTAGATGATAATTTTAGTGGAGGGATTTTAAGATGGCAAAGATATTAAAGCAAGCATACACATTTGATGACTTATTATTAGTACCAAACAAATCAGAAATTTTACCTAACGAGGTTAGTTTAAAAACTAAACTTACTAAAACAATAACTTTAAACATACCGCTTATGAGTGCAAGTATGGATACAGTTACTGAATCTAAGATGGCAATTGCTATGGCTAGAGAAGGTGGAATTGGAATCATCCACAAAAATATGACTATCGAAGAGCAAGCACAAGAAGTTGATAGAGTAAAAAGACAAGAGAATGGAGTTATAACAGACCCTATATTCTTATCTGAAACAAATACTATATCAGAAGCTTTAGAGCTTATGTCAAGATATAGAATATCAGGTGTCCCAATTACAGAGGGGAAAAAACTTGTAGGAATACTTACTAATAGAGATATTGTTTTTGAAACAGATTATAGTAAGAAAATATCAGAAGTAATGACAAAGAGTCCATTATTTACAGCACCAGAGGGGACTAAGGTTGAAGATGCTCTTGAAATTTTAAAGAAGCATAAAGTTGAGAAACTTCCTTTAGTTGATAAGGAGGGAAATTTAACAGGACTTATTACAATTAAGGATATAGAGAAAGCAAAAGCTTATCCAAATGCAGCAAAAGATTCTAAGGGAAGACTTTTATGTGGGGCTTCAGTTGGAATTACAGGGGATATGATGGAAAGAGTTGATGCTTTATATAAAGCTGGAGTTGATGTAATTACTCTTGATACAGCTCATGGGCATTCTATGGGAGTTTTAAATGGAGTTAGAAAAATTAAAGAAGCTTATCCAGATCTTCAAATAATAGCAGGAAATATAGCAACGGCAGAAGCTACAAGAGATTTAATTGAAGCAGGAGCTGATTGTGTTAAGGTTGGTATAGGACCAGGATCAATCTGTACTACAAGAGTAGTTGCAGGTGTTGGAGTTCCTCAGCTTACAGCAGTTATGGACTGTGCAGAGGAAGGAAAGAAATATGGAGTTCCAGTTATTGCTGATGGAGGACTTAAGTATTCAGGAGATATAGTTAAGGCTCTTGCAGCAGGAGCAGCAGTTGCAATGATGGGTTCATTATTTGCAGGTTGTGAGGAAGCACCAGGAGAAATGGAAATTTACCAAGGAAGAAGTTATAAAGTTTATAGAGGAATGGGTTCACTTGGAGCTATGGCTAAGGGATCTAGTGATAGATACTTCCAAAATGGAACTAAGAAGTTTGTACCAGAGGGAGTTGAAGGTAGAATAGCTTTCAAAGGAGCAGTATCAGATACAATTTTCCAACTTCTTGGAGGAATTAGATCAGGTATGGGATACCTTGGAGCACCTACTTTAGATAGATTATTTGAAACAGCTACATTTGTTATTCAAACATCAGCAGGATTTAGAGAAAGTCATCCACATGATATTAATATAACAAAAGAAGCACCAAATTACAGTGTAAATCAATAGACATTATTTAATATATATTTAGTTGCGAAGGAGATACAGTTATGAAGGATTTAGTTTTAATAGTTGACTTTGGTGGACAATATGGTCAACTTATAGCAAGAAGAGTCAGAGAGTGTGGAGTATATTGTGAGATAGTTCCTTATACTCATGGAGTTGAGAAAATCAAAGCAAGAAATCCAAAGGGAATAATATTCACAGGTGGGCCTAACTCAGTTTATGATAGTAAGTCACCTTCAATAGATAAAGCTATTTATGAAATAGGAGTTCCTGTACTTGGAATATGCTATGGAGAGCAGTTAATGGCTCACGCTTTAGGTGGAAAAGTTACAACAGCACCTAGTGGGGAACATGGAAAAACAGCTATTGAAATAGATACAACTTCAGAATTATTCAAAGGAATCTCAGCTAATGAGTTTTGTTGGATGACACATGTAGATTATGTTGAAAAAGCACCAGTAGGGTTCAAAGTTACAGCTAAAACAGCTAATTCACCTATGGCAGCTATTGAAAATTCACAGAAGAAGATTTATGGAGTTCAGTTCCATCCAGAAGTTGAGCATACACCTTTTGGAAGACAACTTCTTGCAAACTTCGTACATGATATATGTGGACTTGAGAAAACATGGTCAATGGCATCATTTGCAGAAACTAAGATTAAAGAGATTAAAGAAATCGTTGGAGATCAAAAACTTATATGTGCGTTATCAGGTGGAGTTGATTCATCAGTTGCAGCTGTAATGATTCATAAAGCTGTTGGTAAGCAGCTTACATGTATATTTGTAGATCATGGTTTACTTAGAAAAGATGAGGGAGATCAAGTTGAGCAAATCTTTAGAGATCAATTTGATATGAATCTTATAAGAGTTAATGCTAAGGATAGATTCCTTGGAAAGCTTGCAGGTGTTTCAGAGCCAGAAGCTAAGAGAAAGATTATTGGAGAAGAGTTTATTAGAGTATTCGAAGAAGAAGCAAATAAACTTGGAGATATTAAATTCTTAGTTCAAGGAACAATCTACCCAGACGTAGTTGAGAGTGGAACAGATACATCAGCAGTTATTAAGAGTCACCACAATGTTGGAGGACTTCCAGAGGACATGGAGTTCAAACTTATTGAACCATTAAGAGAGTTATTCAAAGATGAAGTTAGAGCTGTTGGAGAAGAGCTTGGAATTCCACACAAATTAGTATGGAGACAGCCATTCCCAGGACCAGGACTTGGAATTAGAGTTCTTGGAGAAGTAACAGAGGATAAACTTTATATAGTAAGAGAAGCAGATGCAATCTTTAGAGAAGAAATAGCTAATGCTGGACTTGATGAAGATGTATGGCAATACTTTGCAGTTCTACCTAACATCCAATCTGTTGGAGTTATGGGAGATGCAAGAACTTACTGTCACACAGTAGGACTTAGAGCAGTTAAATCAACTGATGGTATGACATCTAACTGGTATCACATGCCTTACGAAGTAATTGAGATAGTATCAAGAAGAATTGTAAATGAAGTTCATGGAGTAAACAGAGTAGTATATGACGTAACTTCAAAACCACCAGCTACAATAGAGTGGGAATAGTGAGAGCCAAAATCTATGATTTTGTATCTCGAACATTCGCAGCTGCATTGAGAATCTAAATCTATGATTTAGTATTTCGAAAGTACTTAGCGACTTTGGAGCTAAGATTCCTTAGAAAAAAATCAAAGAGTAACTTACTTATACAATAAGTTCAAATTACTCAAAAGTAGTAATATAAAGTTTTAATAGCATGAATATTTAAACTTATATAAATATAAAAAACTGAATATCTTTAACCGAATTGAAGATATTCAATATTTGCTTAGATATCGCACCGAATTTGGGTATCTAAGCATAGCAATTATAAAAGTAATAATATGTATTATAAATAAGACAAGCAGAGTTTATACAATCAATTATTTGGTTGTAAAGGTAATACGAATAAATTAAATACAATCACTTTCATAACTAACTAGTTTGGTTATAAAACAAGAAATTAAATACGAATTAACGAATCTTCAAAACTATACGAATAAAAAAATCACTCTATTAGCGTAAGTCTAGAGTGATTTTTTTTGTTGTTTGTAAAAATTTACATAGGGTATTGTCATAAGTATATTAGGAAGAAAAATTTATTTAACTAGATCAAGGGATGAAGATGAGTTAATTACTCCTCTTTTTTATATTTCGAAAATTGGATTCTTAAAATATAAATTTGTTTTATTTTTGCAATATTGTATAATAAGAAGTGTAAATGGAGAGTATTATATTATAAATAGTTATATAGGAGAAAGATATGTTGATAAATTTTATATTTGAAAATGTTTATTCTTTTAAAGAGGAAAATTTTTTTTCAATGGAATGTACGGTTGATAAAAGTTTTGAAAAAATAAATACATTTGAGACTGGGCATAAAGATATGGAGCTACTTAAAAGTAGTTTGGTATATGGAGCAAATGCAAGTGGAAAAAGTAATTTTATTAAAAGTTTAAAATTTATGAAAAATTGTGTTTTATATTCAGTAATGCCTTTTGGTGGCGTTAATTTAAATAGAGCATTTATTTTTACAACTGAAGGGCATAATAAAGAAAGTAAGTATGAAATAGAATTTATTATAGAAAAAATAAAGTACAGATATGGATTTACAATTTTAAAAAATAAAGTTACTAAGGAATGGCTTTATAAAACAAAAGAAAGAGAAGTAAATTTATTTAATAGAACATCACCAGATTATAAAGATATAGAATTAGCAGGTGATTTTAAATCAGCAAAAAATATAAAAGAAATGGTATCTGAAAGTAGTTTATTTATAACTGTATGCAAGATGTTAAATCACAGTATAGCTAATAAAATTTGGAGATGGTTTTATGAACTTGAAATTATAACGATAGAGGATCAGGAAAGTTCACAAGAAACATTTACATTATTGGAAGAAAAGCCAGAATTAAAATCAGAGATTTTAAAGTATTTAAAGCAGGCAGATATTGATATAGAAGATTTTAGTTATGAGATTCAAAAAAGTGAAAATCGAGAAAATATTGGTGATTTAAAAACTAAAGTAGAGACTATGAAAATTTCTAATTTTAAAACTTTTCATAAAGTATATGATGAAAATAATGAACTAACTAATAAAAAAATAGAACTTCCTTTTTATGAATATCAATCAGATGGGACTAAAAAACTATTTGCATTAATAGGACCAATTTTTAATGCGATTGAGCAAGGAAAAATTTTAGTGATAGATGAAATTGATGCAAGATTTCATCCTAAAATGGTTAAAGTTATTTTAGGGATGTTTAATTCAATTGATGTGAACTCAAAAAATGCTCAATTTATATGTACAACACATGATGTTTTACTTTTAGATGAAAAATTAAGAAAAGATCAAATTTGGTTTGTAGATAAGAATGAATACAGTTCAAGTGAATTATATTGTCTTGTTGATTTTAAGGGAATAAGAAAAGAGGATAATATTTTAAAAAAATATCTGTTAGGAATGTTTGGGGCTATACCTTTTGAAAAGGAGGGTAATTTCTAAGTGGCAAGAAGAAAAAGAAAAGAACAGGTTATTAAAAATAAGGTTCTTATAATTTGTCAGGGAAAAACAGAGTATAATTATTTCAATCAATTTAGAATTAGTATAGGTAAAAAAGATATAAGAAATTTACCTACAATAAAATCTAAAATTAATGATGAAAGTCCAAAAAGAGTTGTTGAATATGCTATAAAAGAACGAACAGATGATTGTTTGTCAGTTTGGTGTGTGTTTGATAAGGATGAATTTAAGGATTTTGAAGAGGCAATTAGACTTGCTCAGAAAAATGGTATAAAGTGTGCTTATTCAAATAAAGATTTTGAACTTTGGTTTTTATATCATATAAAAAATCAAAGAACACCTATAAAGGATAAAGCTTGCAAAGAAATTATTGCAAAATTTACAGGAAAAAAATATTCGAAAGTTGATGAAAAGCTATATGATTATTTTGAAAAAAATATGTCACAAGCTATTAATAATGCAAAAATAAGACATCAAGAAAGTATAGTAGAGAATCCTAATAAAGTATATGGGAATGAGCCATGTACAACTGTGTATGAACTTGTAGAGTATTTAAATGCATTCAAATAATAGAAAACACTCACTTATAAAATATAAATGAGTGTTTTTTTATTTTGAAATTATATAAATTTTAAAATTATTGATAATGGTTTGATTGATGAAATAAACAATAATATATTAGTAATCAATTAATAACAAAATAAAGGTTATTAAATATAACATATTAATAGATCTGAAACTTAAAGAAAGAGTAATAAAAATATAGTTTAAAAGTGAATTTCCTATTTATTTGTTTAATAAACAATTGATTTTTTGAATTGAAAATAATAAATTGCTTGTATTTTTTTTGTTTCAATAATTTAATTAGTTGACTAACCAATTGTTAAAGTATAGTATTTAAGTACGAACAAAATAATAAAAAAATTTGACTTGATTAAACAAAGGAGGAAACAATGAGCGAAAAAAAATATAATGCAATACTAATAGCTGGAGTAATGTTGCTTGGTGCATTTGTAT
>JBOGAY010000205.1:0-6109 GCA_051655925.1 Sarcina sp.
ATAAATTAGGTTTTAATAGTATTGTAGTTATTGATGAAGAGAATATGATACTAGCAGGACATGGAAGAGTATTAGCACTAAAAGAAACAGGAGAAAAGACAGTTCCATGTTTAAAGATTAGTAATCTAAGTGAAGAAGAGAAGTTGCAAATAATGATGATGGATAATACTTCAGTTTTAATGACTGGCATAGATGAGGAAATGACAAAGCTAGTTATTGAAAGATTAGAACTAGCAGAAGCAGATTTAGAATTAACAGGATTATCCTTAGAGAAAATAAGCGAGTTAAAAATAGAGGATTTAGACATTCCAGAAGTTTTAGCTATAGACAAACAACAAAATGAGATATCAAGAGAAACATCTTTAAAACTAACTTTTGGAACTAGGAAGGTTATTATAACTGATGAAGAGTTAGAAAGGTTAGAAGCTAAGTATAAAGAGTATATAAATGAAATGGGAGTTGACTTTGGTTTTGTATCATATCTTTTAGGAGCTGATGTATAAAATGGAATTTATAAGAGAAATTGAGATAGATAAATTGAAACCTGCTGATTATAACCCTAGAAAGATTAATGGAAAAGCCTTTAAATTGCTTCAGGAAAGTTTAAAGATGTTTGGAGTATTAAAACCAGTTATTGTAAATGGAAGTAAGAATATACTAACAGCAGGACACCAAAGAACTAAAGCCATGAAAGCTATTGGCTTAAAAACTTGTCCTGCTATAAGAATAAAAGATGTATCTATTCAGGATGAAATTAGATTCAACTTATTTCATAATAGTATCGAAACAAATAAAACTAATGTAACTATAAAAGATCCACAAAATATTGAGTTAGAAAACTTCATTTTTATTGATTGTATTTATATAAACTTTAAAGAAAATAAAAATGCTGCAGTTGTAAAAGAGATTTCTAGGCTTATTTCAAAGTATGGAGAATGGGGAAGTGTAGTTATTGATGAAGAAGGAAATATAATACAAAATTCTGACTATGCTATTGCCTGTAAATTGCTAAATAAGAGGGTGTTGGTGTATAAATTATCAAATGATAAGGTAAAAGCTTTTTTAAGGTATATGAGCGTAGATTATGGGGAATATAATTATGAAGCTCTAGGAATAAAAACTTATAATCAACATAATTGTCAAATGAATAGACTAAGAGGTAGAATAAAGGATAATAAATCGTCTTTATATGAAGGTTATGTTTTAAAGAATATCTCTAAAAATGAAAGAGGGGTAGATTTTGGAGCAGGGCAATGTGATTATGTATCTAAGTTATCAAAGTTAGGCTATAAACTACTTCCATATGAGCCACACTTTAAATTTAAGGGCCAAGAAGCTATAGATATCAGAGAAGTAGTAAAGATGATATTAAAGCTTGAAATGGATATCAAGCAGAATGGATTATATGACTATGTAGTGTTGGATAGTGTTATAAATTCAATAACATCTAATAACTTTGAAAAGTATGTATTAACCACTTGTAATGCTTTATTAAAAGAGAATGGAAGTTTGTATATAGGAACTAGAAATAAGGCTCAGATTGATTCAACTTTAAATAGTAGTAGATGTATTGAGAAAGTTAGGAGTTTAGAGTTTTTAGACAAAGATAACTTTTCAGCTACTTTTAGAAATGGGGTTTGGACACTTCAAAAGTTTCATACAAAAGAATCTTTGAAAGATGTTTGTTTAAAATATTTCAATAATGTTGAAACTATGGGAAGTGGAAGTCAAATATATGCTATATGTAGAAATCCAAAGAGATTATCTAAAGAAGACTATATAGAAGCTTTGAATATTGAGTTTAATATGGAATATCCAAATGGTTACAAACATAATAAGCATGAGAAATTAATAAGTGAAATTTTGAAGAGCAAGTGATTTGCTCTTTTTATTATTTTAATAAATTTTATAAATAGAAAAATATTGAATTAATAAAAAAAATATATATCACAAATAAAAAAAAATATACTATAATATTTTTTATAAAAATTTATTTAAAGACTTTTTTAGTCTTTAAATTGTTTAGAGACATCGTAAAACTTTCTTCAGAAACAGATTATACGTTAAGGATAATACTGTATATTTATATAATATTAGGAAGTGAAATTATAAAAGAATGTTCAATTTCAAAAATTTTAGGATTGAAAATTATAATTAAATTAGTGAAAGGAGGTGTTTTGAAGTCGTTTCCTGTAAAAAATGGCGGTATTATAGATTCTAGAATTCCAAAAGAAACAAGTCTTTGCGATGTAATAAGTATTATTAAGGATTATGTTAAAAATCCAAATCTATGCGAATGGAGAAAAAAATGCTCTATTTGTAAGGAAATTAAAAAAAATGTGTAGAGAATTTTAAAAGTGTAAAATTTGATTATTTATTAAGTAAGGAGAATACAACATGAGTAAGAAAAAAATATTATTAGCATCGTTATTATTAACTTTTTATTCTATTGGATATTCTGAAGAATTAAAAGGCACTATTTTTTTAGAAACGAATTATTTAAAATTAAAACACGATAAAAAAAATTCAAATAATAAAATATTTAATCCTGATATAGAAGGAGATACTCCATCTGTACCAGAAAAATGGGTTAATATTTGGAGAAATAAAGAAGAAATAATAAATAGCAAATATTATGAAGAAAACAATAGCATAGATGTTGATAATTCTTCTTTTGGTTTATTGGCAATTGGAGAAAATGTAAAAATAGTTAATAATGGGAATATTAATTTGAATAAAGATGGAATAGGTATGGCTGTTATTAATAATGCTATGATGGAAAATAGTATATCTGGAAAAATTAAATTAAATGAAAACAATGAAGTTGGGATGTTGTCAACAGCACTAACAACAGGTATAAATAAAGGATCTATTAATTTATCTGGAGGGAACAATTACACCCAATCAGGAATGGTAGCTGAAAATGGAGGAACATCAATTAATGATGGGGAAATAATAGTTAGTAGTGATAACAGTTATGGTATGTTAGGAAATTCTAATCCAACTTTGAAAAAATTACAACAAACATCCTTAATAAATAATAATAATATAATTTTAAATAAAGGATTTGCAGGGATAGGAATAGAATCTAGAGAAGATTTAAGTATAGGAGTAAACAAAGGGAATATACTTGTTCAAAATTCAACTTCTTCAAGAGGAATGGTTTCAGCAAAAGGTGCTGAAAGTATAAACGAAGGAACTATATCAATAGTTAATTCGAAACAATCGTTTGGAATGAATATAGGAGATGGTGATTCTACTACAGGAAAACAAACAATAATAAGAAATAATAAAAATATAGATATAGATTCCAATAGTACAGGATCAATTGGAATGAGAGTTTTTAAAGAAAATGGATATGAAATGGATAGTGGACTTGCAGAAAACTTTGGAGTTATTAATGTTTTAGGAAAAGATAACGTAGGAATATTATCAAGTGGTGTAAATACTGAAGTTCTAAATAACAAAATCGTTTTTTTAAATGGTGAGCATAATATTGGAATTCAAAGTAATTTAAATGGAAGTAGTGGAGTGAATAATGGAGAAATTATAATTGATAGTAATTCAATTAGTTCATTTGGAATGGTAACTTTTACAGGTGGAAGTATAACAAATAATGGAGAAATTACAATAAAGGGTGGAGGAAATGGTATAAATGTTGCAATGCAAGCAGTAGATGGAGTTGCACTTAACAATGCCAATATCAATTTGCTAAATAAAAACCAAGTTGGAATGAATGCTGTTGGAACTGGAATTGCGGATAATAAAGGGGTTATTAATATAGATAACTTAGAAGGAAGCAGTTTTGGGATGACCGTAAAACAAGGAGCTACGATAATAAATAGTAATAAGATAGATTTGTTGGGAACAGGAACAGCAATGTCAAATGAGTTAATGGCCGATACAAATGTAAGTTTAATAAATAGGGGAAATATCAAAATAAAAACTAATTATTCTTCTGGAATGGTAGTAGCTCAAGATTCAAATATTATTAATGAAGGAAAAATAGATGTAATAGGCGAAGGAAATACAGCTATTAATGCAGATACTGGATCTATTGTAAAAACTACAAAAGATAGTTCTATAACTTTAACAGGTAATAGTAATACAGGAATATCTTTAAATAATGCAAAATTGGAAAATAATGGAAGTATCATAATAGATGGGCAAAGTAATATAGGAATAAAAACAAATGGAACATCGCAAGTAATAAATACAGGAACCATTAATATAGTTTCTGGAGAGCAAAATAAGGGTATTGTTATTAGTAAAAACTCAACTTTACAAAATACTGGAACTATCATAATAAGAGGTGAAGATGTTACTAGTAAACCTAGCGCTGGAAGACCAGATAAAAATTTAGGTATTTATAATATGGGAACAATTATAAATAGCGGTAAATTAGCTGTTTCAGGAGAATTTAATTCTGATAGTCTTGGTTCAGGTTCTTTATTAATGGATAAAAATAGTAATTTAGAAGCTGAAAAAATAAAAGGTAATATATACTTATCCGGTGGAATAACAACAGGGTCAATAAAAGATGAATATTCAACATATAAAATGTTTACTACAAATAAAATGGAGGCAAATTTATTATCTAATTCTTTATTGTTTGATACAAAATTAATAAATAACGATAATAATTATTATGATGCTATTTTAACAAGAAAAAACTTTAACGAAATTATAGATGATAGTAATTTAGCAAACTATCTAGAAAAAAATTATATTGCTGATGGAAATTTAAATAAGGTAGCATTATATGATAAATTTAAAATGGTATCCTCAAATCAGCAAATGAATTCTTTATTAGATGATACATTTGGTAAAAATGTATTCCCAACACTTCAAAAGCAAACTTTTGAAATGGTAAGACTAAATAACGAGATTTTAAAATCTAATATTTTAAAAGAAGCTATAAAAGAAGAATTTAAATATATCGTAGGAGGAGCTTATAATAAAATAGATAGTGATTCATCAAAAGATGCAGAGGGATACATATCATCATTAAAAAATATTTGGATTGGTGGAGAAAAAAGAGTTACAGATACTTTAAAAGCAGGAGCAGTTTTAAGTATTGGAGATTATAATAGTAATTTTACAAAAAATTCTCATAGAGATGATAGAATACTTCAAGGAACGTTATTTGTAAGTTATGATAAAGAAAATCTAAATATGAGAACATTTGCTACTTTTGGTGGAACTAAAACTGACTTAGATAGAGAATCACAATCATATAATGAAAAACTAAACTCAAATTTTGATAGTAGATATTTTATTCTATCTAACGAAATTTCAAAAACTTTTGATTTAAAAAATAATACATATATTGTGCCAAAAGCTAGTTTAAGCTTATATAGACTGAAACAAGATGAGATTAGAGAAACGAATGGGCAATACGCAATAGAAATAGGAAAAGTTAAAAGTGTAATTATAGAACCTAGTGTAGGTATAACTTTAGGTAAAAATATTTTAATAAATAATGAGTATAATTTAAAACCAGAGCTAGAGTTTAACTATTTTTATAAAACTGGAGATTTGAAAAATAATTTAGACGGGAAAATAAAATCAATAAGTGATGATACATTTAAATTAAACGGATATCAATTTGAAAGAAATTCAGGAGATGGAAAGTTAAAGATTTCTTTAGAAAAGAAAGATTGGAATATTTATGCAAGTTATGAGTTAATATTTGAAGATAAAGTAAGTAACATTACCACATTAGGAATTAACTATAAATTTAATTAAAAATTAGATTAAAAGGGTTTAATTTTTTTTAAAGGATTACTTTATAGATATTTTAGGAAATAATAAATTCAATTATTTATTAAGTTATAAAAGAGTGATATATATTGATATATTGCTCTTTTTTTATTAAATAAAAAAGGATAATCATTTAAGACTATCCTTTATAAAATATAATTATTTTTATCTATTTTTTAATCCTGCTTCTTTTAAAGCTAAGAAAACAGGTAAAAATTCATTTTCATTCTCAACAACATGCCACTCTGGATGGAATTGGACTCCAACAATAAATGAAGCATTGTCAAGTTCAACAGCCTCAATAATACCATCTGGAGAAAGAGCAACAACTTTTAATCCTTTTCCA
>JBOGAY010000206.1:0-15476 GCA_051655925.1 Sarcina sp.
CGTGGCATGACCAATCTTGTGGTACACCTGAACCGATAAGTCCATTAAGTCCCATTGTTGCACACCATACAAGGTTTGCTCTCATATCATAATCTTCTTTGTCAGCAAGTGTTTTTGGTCCAACCTCTATAAGAGTTTGAAGTATACCCTCTGAAGTTCTATCTTGGAATCTTCCCTCTGCAGGGTAAGTTACATACTGCTCACATACGTGAATGAATGTATCAATAATTCCGTTAGCAACTTGCTTATCAGGAAGTGTCATTGTAAGAGTTGGATCTACAAATGAGAATTTAGGGAAAACAGCAGGGTTTCCAAATGAAAGTTTAGCATCACCAATACATACAACACCACCACAGTTCATTTCTGAACCAGTTGCAGGTAAAGTACAAACAGTTCCAAGTGCTACTGCATTTTGGATTGATAATCTTCTTACAACAGGGTTTAATAATATATCTTCAGCTTTTCCTTCGTAAGAATTAGCAAGTGAGATAAATTTAGTTCCGTCCATTACTGAACCACCACCTACTGCTAATAGGAAGTCAATTTTTTCATTTTTAACTATTTCTACAGCTTTCATTAAAGTTGTAAATTGTGGGTTTGGTTCAATTCCACCAAACTCAAATACTTCTCTACCTGAAAGTGCAGCTTTAACTTTATCTAAAGTACCGAATTTCTTAACAGAACCTCCACCATAAGTGATTAAAACTCTAGCGTTCTTAGGAACTACATTATTAAGCTCTGCTAATCTATCCTTACCAAAAATTATTCTTGTTGGATTGTAAAAATCAAAATTATTCATGCGAATAATCCTCCTTTGTTTAAATAGTTTTATAAAATTATATTTTACGAAAGTATAAAATTTATTTTATACTTTATTAATGTGAATTTTATGGAGAAAAAATACTATTACTTTGTTATTATACTAAAGTAATAATATACAAGATGAAAAGTAATTTGATGATTATATGAATTTTAGGTGTAATTTTAAAAAGTTACTTTATAGTTCTTTTAATCTTTGATATGATTTAGACATATTTTCCCATTATAATGAAAAGGAAAATAAATTGGGATGAATGGATATTAGGAGGTTCAGAATGTATAAATTAGTTGCAATAGATATGGATGGTACACTTTTAAATAGTGAAAAAATAGTATCAGAGAGAAATAGACAAGCTATTAAAGAAGCTGTTGAAAAAGGAGCTATGGTAGTTATATCAACAGGTAGAGGTTTCATAGGGATAGAAAAATATTTAAATGAACTTGGACTTGATAAAAAAGGACAGTATGCTTTAACTATGAATGGAGGAGCAGCTTATGACTGTTACACAAAGCAGCCTATAACAAACATAGGGATAAAAGGTTCAGATTTGCATAGAATACATAAAATGAATGAAGAATTAGGACTTAAAATTCAAGCATATACTTTAGATAAATGTGTTGCTTTAGAAGAAAATGAGTATACAGATTTTGAAAAACATCATGTTGGGACTGAAGTTCAAATTTTAGATTTTTATAAAGATATTGACGAAGATGATGATATAATGAAAGTATTACTTTTAGAAGAACCAGAAATTTTAGATGAAAAGATAAAACTTTTACCTAAAGAAATTATAAATGAGTATCATTGCGTAAAAAGTCTTCCAATGTGTCTTGAAGTATTGAATAAAGAGTGTAACAAAGGGGTAGGATTAAAGGCATTGATAGAAAAATTAGATATTAAGCCAGAAGAGATTATAGCAATTGGTGATGAAGGCAATGACTATGAAATGATAGAGTTTGCAGGTCTTGGTGTAGCAATGGGTAATGCTAATCCTAAGATTAAAGAAATTGCTAGCTATATAACAGATACAAATGATAATCATGGGGTTGCTAAAGTAATAGAAAAATTTATTTTGAATAAATAAAAAGGAGATTATTGATGAGTTTACAGGTTAAAGGACTTACTAAAAAGTTTAAAAATTTTGTGGCTGTAGATAATGTTAGTTTTGAAGTTAAAGAAGGTGAAGTGCTTGGACTACTTGGAGAAAATGGTGCAGGAAAAACTACAACTTTAAGAATGATAGCAACAATGCTTAAAACATCAGCAGGTACAGCAATTGTAGATGGTCATGATGTGAATAAAGATCCTGTTGCTGTGAGAAAGAGCATAGGAATTCTTTTTGGTGGTGAAGTTGGAATATATGATAGGCTAACTGCTAGAGAAAATATTACTTACTTTGCACAGCTAAGCGGACTTTCAAAAGAAGAAACTAAACAAAATATTGAACACCTTATAAAAGATTTTGAGATGGAAAGCTATATTGATAGAAAAGCAGGGAAATTTTCAAGAGGAATGAAACAAAAAGTTTCAATTGCAAGAAGTATAGTTCATAATCCAAAAGTTATGCTTTTTGATGAGCCAAGTACAGGTCTTGATGTATCTGCTACAAGGTCAGTTCACCATTTTATTATGAACTGTAAAAGGGATAACAAGGCTGTTATTTTATCAAGTCATAGTATGTATGAAGTTGAAAAATTATGTGATAGGGTTGCTATTATAAACAAAGGGAAAATTGTTGATGTAGGAACAATTCCGGAATTGAAAGATAAATATGATGAACATGATTTAGAAGAATTATTTATCAAATTGATAGGTGGTGAGTCTAATGAGTAATATGACATGGATTGTTTTTAAGAAAGAGATAATAGATCTTTTTAGAGATAGAAAGGCATTTTTAAGTGCTGTTATTTTACCTATATTTTTACTTCCTGTAATGATGTTTATTTTAGGTGGATCAGCTGCAAGTAATACTAATACTGTTAAACAAGGGCTTAGAATTGCAATAGTTGGTGAACAAAATTCAACGTTAGAAAGTGCTTTAAAGCAGGATCCTAACATTCAAATTATCAATGTTCAAAATCCAGAACAAGCATTACAAAGTGAAGATATATATTTATATTTAAATATACCTCAAAACTTTGATCAAAGTATAAAAAATAAAGATGGCAGTGCTAATGTAAATATTTATTATGATAATACAAGTCAAAAATCACAAATAGCTCTTGCTGAAATTCAAAGTGTTATAAATCAGTATAATCAAGCGACAGTTAGTGGTAGACTTCAAGCTTTAGGTGTTAGTGATAGTCTTCTTACACCAGTTAATGTTAATGCTGTTGGCGTAGGTATAAAAAGTCAGTCACAGGCTCATGCACTTCAACTTATAGCAATGCTTTTACCAATGTTTGTACTTGTTTATGCAGCTCAAGGTGGTGCAGCAGCAGCTACTGATTTAGCGGCAGGGGAAAAAGAGAGGGGTTCACTTGAACCACTTTTAAGTACAAGAGCAAGTAGAGGTTCTATATTACTTGGAAAACTTATGGCTATAACAGTTATGGGCATATTATCTACCCTATCAGGGTTTATAGGACTTGTAGTTTCTATGATAGTTCCTAATAGTTTACTTATGACTGAAGGTGGAGTTGTTTTACAACCTGAGGCAATAATTATAATTGCAGCACTTGCTATTTTAATTACACTTAGCTTTAGTGCATTACAACTTGCTATAAGTGTTTATGCAAAATCATTTAAAGAAGCTCAAACTTATCTTGGGTTTTTAACATTTGCCCCTATGATAATTTCATACGGGACAATGTACTTAGATGCAAATGGACTTGGATTATTCCTTTACAATATTCCAATATTAAATGCTGTTCTTGTTATGAAAGAAGCGATATTTGGAATTTATAATCCGACACATTTAATTCTTACATTTATTTGGTCTGTAATTTATATTATTTTAGCATTATTACTTGCTAAATATATGTTTAATAGAGAAGAGGCTTTATTTAGAAGCTAATAAATTTATAGAATTTAAAGAATAAACCTGTGGAAAACTTTTAAGTAAAGTTTTCCACAGGTTTTATTTTGAACTGAAGGTGTTTTCATATACTATTTGAGGTAAAAAAGATGATAAATTTGAGATATATATTACAAATAAAGCAAAAAAAGTACAACGTAATAAAAACTTAAGAAATAAATAATATTATATTAAGGGATATAGAATACAATATTACTAACTTATATTTTTAAAGGAGTATTTAAGAATGTTTTTTATTATTTCGATTTTGTTTTTAGCAGTAGGATTAATGGTTCATGTTTTTAAAATGTATTTTTTAATTTCTGGATATAATATGATGACTAATTCACAAAAAGAAGATATAAATATCAAAGCACTTGCAAGACTTATGGGGATATGTTTTTATATAATTTCTGGAGTTTTTTTAGTTGCAGGAATTTTAAAAGATAGGCATCCTAATTTTGAAATTATTGCTTTTGGCGTAATGATGGTGATAATTATTTATATGATTGTTTGTGGAAGGCGGTTTTATATTACTGGAGTAGTTTATGATAGTGAGATAAAAGAAGGGCTTTTAGTGATGCTTGTTCCAAGTATAATAATATTATTTGTATTAATATATTCTTTTGGACCAATAAATATCGAAACTAATGAAAAGGGATTAGAAGTAGAAGGACATTTTATAGAGTATGAGAATATAGAAGAATTTAATATGCTAGAAACTTTGCCAAAGAGTAAAAAAGTATTAGGTTCTAGTATAGGAACTTTTAATAAGGGTGATTTTGAGGTTGAAGGCCATGGGGAATGTAAACTTTATACAAGTAATGCAGATGAGACGATAGTTATTGAAACTGATGAAGAAACATATATTTTTAATAATAGTAAAACTAAAGTCATTTATCAGGCTTTAGTTGAAGAAATGAATAAATTGAAATAGATAAAGAAAGAGATTTGTTGTTAGATAAATCTCTTTTTTGCCTTTAAATAGACTTATTTATTTAAATTGTATAATTAATTAATAAAAATTCGAAAAAAGTGTAGAAAGTAGTAAGTAAAAAAGTAGAAATATAAAACATTTTGTTAGGAAGCTAGTGTGTAAATAATGTATAATAGAATAAATAGGTAATATACTTACTAAATATTAAGATTAGTTAGTTTATAGATATTGGTGAAAATTTAAAAGTATATAAATGGAGGGTTTACTGTGGCTAGAAAAATAGACAACGTGTTAAATGTTGTTAGAGAGCTTGAATGTGAAAATAAACAAGCTGTAACAGCAAATGAAGTTAGCGAGTGTATGAAGCTTGATAGAGCTAATGTTAGCAGATATTTAAATACACTCTACAAAGAAGGAAAATTAGATAAGTTAGATGGTAGACCAGTTAGATATACTTTAGGAGAAAGAGGAAATGAAGTTCAAATTGTAGATAAAGAGCAGTGCTATACAGAGTCATTTGCACCAGTTTTAGATATAATCAATGAAAATAGTTTAGATTCATTAGTTGGAGCTAATAGTTCATTACAAGTGGCTATTCAACAAGCAAAAGCAGCTATTTTATATCCACCTAATGGACTTCATACAATAATCTTAGGGGAAACAGGGGTAGGTAAATCTATGTTTGCAGAGGCAATGTATGGGTTTGCAAAAGATACAAATGTATTGAAAGATAAAGCTCCTTTTATAAGATTTAACTGTGCAGATTATGCAGATAATCCACAGCTTGTTATGGCTCAAATTTTTGGGGTTAAAAAGGGTGCGTTTACAGGAGCAGATAAAGATAAGGATGGGCTTCTTAAAAAAGCAGATGGTGGAATTTTATTTTTAGATGAAATACATAGACTTTCACCACAAGGGCAAGAGATGCTATTTACTTTTATTGATAAGGGTGTATTTAGACCTCTTGGAGAAACTGAAAAACAAATAAGTGTTAAGTTACAAATTATTGCGGCAACAACAGAAGACCCTAAGTCTTATTTGTTACAAACTTTTACAAGAAGAATACCAATGACAATTATTCTTCCGCCACTTAGAGAGAGAAGTTTAAGTGAAAGATATGATTTATTAGATGCTTTTATAAAGGATGAATCAGCAAGGCTTGGAGAACCAGTTTATTTCAATAGAAGTGCACTTTCTTCATTTCTTTTATACGATTGTAATAATAATATAGGACAACTTAAGAGTGATATTCAGCTTTCTTGTGCAAAGGCATTTTTAAATTATAAAAGTGGCAAGAAAAATATAATAGTTGTTGATCAGGCTGATCTTCAAAGTTCTGTTAAAAGAGGAATAATGAAACTTCAAAATAAAAGAAGTGAAATTGATAAACTTTTCAATACAATAGGTGATGTAATTTGTTTTTCTAATAATGAAGCTAATAGTTTAATTGAGACAGATTTAGTTGTTCACATTGATAAGGAAGAACCGGTTGAACATTTCTACTCGACTATTGAGAATAAACTTAAAAATTTAAAAAAACAAGGACTTACTAATAATGAAATTGATGATATTTTAAATCTTGATATAGAAGGATATTTTAGAAAGTATATTAGAAATTTAAAGGGAACTTTTAGAAAAGAGGAAATATCTAAAATTGTAGATAGTAGAGTTGTTGATGTTGTTGAAGAAGCTTTAGCACTTGCATCAAGCCAATTAAATAGAGAGTTTGGAGAAAAAGTGTACTTTGGATTAGCACTACATCTACAAGGAAGTATAGAAAGAATAATAAATGGTAATGAAATTTATCATCCAAAGTTAAATAAGGTAAGAAAAGAATATAGTAAGGAATTTATGGTTGCTATGGAGATAGCAAAGCTTATAGAAGATAAGTTTGAAATTTCTATATCATTAGATGAAATAGGTTATATAACAATGTTTCTTGCAACAGATGCTGATAAGTTTGAGAAAAAACATGAAGAAAAAGTTGCTGTTTTAGTTATTATGCATGGTAGAGCAACTGCTACAAGTATGGTTGAAGTTGCAAATACTTTTATTGGAGAAGATTATGTTGAAGCTTTAGATATGCCGCTTGATATGAAAGCAGAATTTATGTTTGAAAAAGTCAAGCAAAAAGTTAAGGAGATAAACTTAGGTAAAGGTGTTATAATCCTTGCAGATATGGGTTCACTTGTTAATTTTGGGGATATGATAAAAGAGGAAACTGGGGTTAATATAAAAACGGTTGATATGGTTAGTACACTTGCAGTTATAGAAGCAGGAAGAAAAGCATTGAATGGTAGAGATTTAACTTCTATATATGAGTCATGTTCTGATATTAGTAAATTTGGCTTAAGATATGTAGCTCAAAAAGAGCAAAGAAAAAATCTTGCTATAGTAACAACTTGTTTTACTGGTGAAGGTTCAGCAGATAGACTTAAAAAGTTTATTGAGGATAAGCTTGTTAATATGGAGAGAGTTAATGTGATTCCTATGAATATATTAGATAGAGAGAAGTTCATGGAAAGTCTTACAGAGGTTAGACAAGAGAATAGAATACTTGCGATTGTTGGAACAGTTGATATGGATATTGAGGGGATTCCTTTTGTATCAGGTGCTGAAATTTTCACAGGTGAAGGATTAATAAAGCTTAATAAGATGGTTAAAAGAGAGATAGACTATGACCAAATTGCAGAGTCATTGAAAACACAGATTAAAGATTTAGATTCTTATGAACTTATCCATAGTATAAGACTTGCTATAAGTGATATGGAAAATAATTTAGAATTAACAATAGATGATGATGCTAAGATGGGAATGCTTATGCATATAGGATTCCTTGTTGATAAAATCAAAAAAGGAAGAAAAGAAACTTTGTTTGTTAATTTAAATGAGTATAGAGCAGAGCATAGTAAAGAGTTTATTATGGTTAAAAAGAGTTTAATGGTAGTTGAAAGAGAGTATAGTGTAAATATTGGAGATAATGAAATTGCATTTATAGTTAAAATGATATTAAATAATAGTGTTTTTAAATAAAATTTTAAAAAGTGTATTAGTGTGTTTAACAAAAAATAGTGTGTAAGTAATTGCACACTATTTTTTAATTTTTTCAATAAAATATAAATGGCTTAAATACTAGGATTAAAGCATAAAAAAAATATATTTGTGTAAAATAAAAGTTGGCATGCAAATTGCTCTATATATAAGCATAGTTAAAAAGAAATTTAAACAAAAATAATAAAAAGAAGTTTTTGAACTTCGAGGAGGATTACTTATGAAAAATATATTATTAGTATGTTCAGCAGGAATGTCAACAAGTTTATTAGTTACTAAAATGCAAGAAGCAGCAAAAGTTAAAGGAATTGAGTGTCATATAGAAGCAGTTGCAGAAGCAGATGCTATCAACAAAATAGATAATATAGATGTATTATTATTAGGACCTCAAGTTAGATTCTTATTAAAGAAATTCCAAGGGTTAACAGAAGGGAAAAATGTACCAGTAGAAGTTATTGATACAATCGCTTATGGAACAATGAATGGGGATAAAGTTTTAACAAGAGCTTTAGAGTTAATCGGTTAATATAAAAATTAGAATTAGTAATTTAGCAAGTTATATCAAGTTATATTTATAAAGGACGTGAATTAAATGGAAGAAATCATCATGAATCTTATCATACACAGTGGAGAGGCAAGAAGTTACGCAATGGAAGCTATGTCTTTAGCTAAAGAGGGGAAAATTGCAGAAGCTAGAGAATTAATAGCTAAAGCTTCAGCACAATTAGCAGAGGCTCATAAGTCACAAACTGCTTTAATACAAGGTGAAGCTGGTGGAAATAAAACAGAAGTTTCATTATTATTAATACATGCTCAAGACCACTTAATGACATCAATGACATTAAAGGATTTAGCAGCTGAAATAGTAGACTTACACGAAAAAATAGACAACAAGTAATTTGTTGATATGAAAGCTCTAATCTTAGTATTAGGGCTTTCTTTATACAACAAACTATGAATTAAGGTGGGGAAGAAAATGAATTATATTATAGGTGTTGATGGTGGAGGAACTAAAACAGAAGCTGTTGCTTATGATTTAGACGGAAATGTTTTAAAGGTAGCTTTAAAAGGATTTGGAAATCCACTTAATAATAAAGAAGAAGCTTTAAAAAATATACATGATTCAATTAAAGAGCTTACAGATGAATATGGAGTAGAGCAATTAAAAGGTTTATACCTTGGAATAGCTGGTTCAGAGTCAGGGAATAATACACAGCTTATAAAAGAAGTTGCAGATGAATTTTATATAGATTCAGTAGTCATGAATGATGGAGAACTTGCTTTAAGAGCAATGCTTGAAGGTGAAGATGGTATTTTAACAATAGCAGGAACAGGTTCAATTTCATTTGGTATAAATGGTGAGAAAAGTTTAAGATGTGGTGGATGGGGACACCTTTTAGGTGATGAAGGTTCAGCATATAAAATTTCTGTTGAAGCAATTAAAAGAATGATTTTTGAAAATGATAATAATCTTGAAAAATCAGCACTTACAAAAAAAGCTATGGAGCATTTAAAAATTACTAATATAGATGAAGTAATTCCTTTTGTCTATTCATCAACAAAGGATGAGGTGGCAAAACTTGCACCGGTAGTTTCAATTCTTGCAGAAGAAGGGGATAAAATTTGTATTGCTATCATGGAGTCAGAAGGATTAGCACTTGCTAAAACAACTGAAAATACATACAAGAAACTTGGCTTTGAAAAATGTTCAATTGGACTTGTAGGTGGAGTTATAAGAAAGAGTAAAATTGTAAGAGAAACTTTTGAAAAATATTTAAATGAAAATATAAATGTAGTATCTTATGTTGATTCTTCAGTTTCAGCAGCAAAAGGTGCTTATTATATATATTTAAAAGAAAATAAATAAAAATTTACAGAGGTAAAAATAAACAAGAGTAGGAGTGACTTAAAATGAGAAGACTTGGAATATCAGTATATCCTAACAAAGATAACATTCAAGAGGTTGTAGATTATATACATTTAGCAGGGAAATATGGTTTTAAAAGAATATTTACTTGTTTAATTTCAGCATCAGAAAGACCTTTAGAAGAAGTAATTGAAGAGTTTAAAATAGTTCTTAGAGCTGCTAATGAAGAAGGAATGGAGGTTATTGCTGACCTTGATCCTACTGTATTTAATAACTTAAAGGCTACAATAACAGATTTAGGAGTGTTCAAAGAAATGGGACTTTCAGGTATCAGACTTGATGCAGGTTTCAGTGGATATGAAGAATCAATCATGTCATACAATAAGTATGGTTTAAAAATAGAGCTTAATGTAAGTAATGGAAATAAATATTTAGAAAACATACTTTCATATAGTGCAAATAAAGAAAATATTTATGGATGTCATAATTTCTATCCTCATGTTTACACAGGCTTATCATATGAGCATTTTATAAAAACAAGTAAACAATACAAAGAGCAAGGTATCAGAACAGCTGCTTTTGTTAACTCAACAGCTGCAACTCATGGGCCATGGCCTGTATCAGAAGGACTTTGTACATTAGAAGAGCACAGAGAACTTCCTATAACTGTTCAAGCTAAGCATTTATTTGCTACAAACTTAATAGATGATGTTCTTATAGCTAATGCTTTTGCATCAGAAGAAGAGTTAAAAGCTTTAAGTGAATTAAATAAATCAATGATTACTTTAACAGCAGATGTTTATGAAGAAACATCTGAGCTTGAAGAAAAAATTATATTTGAGGAGCATCATTTTAATAGAGGTGACGTTTCAGAATATATGATAAGAAGTACACAAAGTAGAGTTAAGTATAAAGGTGAGAAATTCCCACCTAAAAATACTAGAGATATAAAAAGAGGAGATATTTTAATCGATTCAGATTTATATACAAGATATGCAGGTGAGCTTCAAGTCGCAATAAAAGATATGAAAAATTCAGGTAAAACAAGTGTAGTTGGAAGAATTGCAGAAGAAGAAATATTCTTACTAGATTATATTGAGCCATGGATGAGTTTTGGATTTACTAAGAAAAAGTAATTTTACACTGAAAATTTAATGATATATAAAAGCCTATACAACTTTTGGAAGTTGTATAGGCTTTTTTGATATTTAAAAAGAGTAAAAATAAACAAAAAGTAAACAAAATTGATAAATTATAAATAAAAGGTTAATGCAATTAACAGAATGTAATTTTGAATAGGATTACACTAACATAGTGTAAAAAATAAGGGGGTAAAAATGATATAGTGTGCAAAAATACTTCGAATGTGAAAATGGCTTTTTTCAAGGGCTTACAAAGAATTTGGATATACAAATAAAGAAAAATTAAGTTTGGCACGGATATTGCTAGTATATATTAGTGTAAGAGAAAAGAATTTAAACATAATCATTATGATTAACATAAATTAACCAAACATGAAAAGGGGGAATAAGTAGTGAATAAGTTAAAAATAGTTACAATTGGTGGTGGATCAAGTTATACACCAGAATTAGTAGAAGGATTCATAAAGAGATATGATAAACTACCAGTTACAGAATTATGGTTAGTAGACATTGAAGCTGGAAGGGAAAAGCTTGAGATTGTTGGAAACCTTGCTAAAAGAATGGTAGAGAAAGCTGGAGTTCCAATCGAGGTTCACATTAGCTACGATAGAAGAGAAGCCTTAAAGGATGCAGATTTCGTTACAACTCAAATGAGAGTAGGTCTTTTAGATGCAAGAATTAAGGATGAAAGAATTCCTTTAAGTCATGGTGTTATAGGACAAGAGACAAATGGTGCTGGCGGAATGTTTAAAGCATTTAGAACAATTCCAGTTATTTTAGATATTGAAAAAGATATCGCAGAACTTTGTCCAGATGCTTGGCTTATAAACTTTACAAATCCAGCAGGGATGGTTACAGAAGCTCTTAATAGATATGGAGCAAGACAAAATGGAAAATACATTGGATTATGTAATGTTCCAATAGGGATGGAAAAAGCAGCAGCTAGTGTTTTAGATGTTGCACATGAAGATTTAAATATGACATTTGCAGGACTTAATCATATGGTATTTGGTACTAAAGTAGAAGTAAATGGAGTAGATAGAACAAACGATTTGATTGAAGCGTTAGCTAATGGTGAGATTGGTCAAATAGTTAGAAATATATCAGATTTCTCATGGAATCCAGAGTTTATAAAAGGGCTTGGAATGATGCCTTGTCCATATCATAAATACTACTTCCAAAGAGAAAAAATGTTACAAGAGGAACTTAAAGAGTTTTCTAAAGGACAAACAAGAGCTGAGGTTGTAAAAGGCGTAGAGGGAGAATTATTCGAACTTTATAAAAATCCAGATTTAAAAGAAAAGCCAACACAACTTGAAAAAAGAGGTGGAGCATATTATAGTGATGCAGCATGTAGACTTATCACTTCAATATACAACGATACACAAGATATTCAACCAGTAGATTTTAGAAATGGTGATGCAATATCAGATATCAATCCGGATTCAGTTGTTGAGGTTTCATGTGTAATTACAAAAGAGGGACCAAAGCCACTTAAGATTGGTGAATTACCATTAGCTTCAAAAGGATTAATTCAAGAGATTAAAACATTTGAAAGATTAGTAGTAGAAGCAGCTGTTGAGGGAAATGTAGAAAAAGCTGTTTTAGCACTTACAGTAAATCCTTTAGTAGCATCAGATTCTTTAGCTAAGACTTTAGTAGAAGAATTATTAGAAGCTCATAAAGAATATTTACCACAATTTAAGGAGTACTTTGAAAGAAAAGCAAAGTAATTAAAATGAAAATTAGAAATTAAATTAGTATATATTGACTAACCAAAGGAAAAGCAAAGACTTTTAACATTAAACAACAAGGGGGAAAATACAGATGAAAAAGTTTATTGATTTCATGGACAAATACTTTGTGCCATATGCGGCAAAAGTAGGATCACAAAGACACTTAGTAGCTATCAGAGATGGTTTCGTTACAATCAGTCCACTTATTATGGCAGGAGCGTTTGCTGTTCTTCTTAATAATATTGGATTTGAATGGTATCAAAATATGATGAATGCAATCTTCCCAGCTAACTGGAAAGATTTTGGAGGCGGAATATGGACTGGTTCACTTGCAATCATGTCAGTTCTTGTATCTTGTACAATAGCTTACCACCTTGCAAAAGGTTATGGTAAAGATGGTTTAGCAGCAGGTATGTTATCACTTGCATGTAACATGTTATTATTTGCACCAAATGCAGATGGAGCACTTCCAATGACATACCTTGGTGGATCAGGATTATTCGTAGCAATTATAGTAGCAATTATAGCAACAGAGATTTTCGTAAGACTAGCAGGAAATCCTAAGTTAGTAGTTAAAATGCCTAATGGGGTTCCACCAGCAGTTGCAAAATCATTCGCTGCATTAATACCAACAATTATCGTTATTGCAATAGCTTCATTAGTTAAATACTTATTTGGATTTGTTGGAATAACAAATATACATGAAGCATTATTCACAGTAATACAAACACCACTTCAAAACATGGTTGGAAGTGTATGGGGACTTATAATCTTAATCATAGTTCAACAATTCTTATGGTTCTTTGGATTACATGGTTCAAACATTTTAGCACCAATCATAAGTGCTGTATTATTACCACTTACAGAAGCAAACATGGCTGCTGTTCAAGCAGGAGCAACACCAGAGCATATTATTAATAGCCAATTCCTTGATTCATTTGTAAATATGGGTGGTTCAGGAACAACAATCGCTTTATTAATAGCTATATACATCGCAGGTAGAAAGAGTAAAACACAAATGATGATTGCAAAACTTGGAACAGCTCCAGGATTATTCAACATCAATGAACCGGTAATCTTCGGAATGCCACTTGTTCTTAACCCAATTTACTTAGTACCATTTGTATTAGCACCACTTGCTTCAGCTTTAATAGCTTACTTTGCAACTTTATTTGGAATTATGCCACCAGTAACAATATTAGCATCTTGGACAACACCTCCAGTACTTGGAGCAATACTTTCAACAAACTCAATCAGGGGTGGAATTGTTGCAGTAGTATGTATCGTAGTTTCAGTGTTAATATACTTACCATTCGTTGGTATAGCAACAAAAACAGAATTAGACTTAGAGAAAGCTAACAATGAATCAGTAGCAAACTAATATGAAATAAAAAATCTCACAGAGTAAAATCTGTGGGATTTTTCTTTTTAAAAGGAAAAAATCTGTATTAGTTTTTTTTAGAATTTTGATTTATAATGTTTTATAGATTAAATAAAATATATTAATTTTACAAATGAAATGATAAATATATAAAAAACTAAGGAGAAAAGATGAAGAGTAGTAAATTTACTAGGGCAGAATTAACTTTTGTATCATTACTTAGTCTTGCACTAGGGGTAAGACAACTTGCAACAGCACTTATATCAGCTTATGTTTCTAATTATGCACAGACGTTACATTTTGGAACTGTAGAACTTGCGGCTATATCACTAGGGATATTTGGACTTTTACAAGCTATATTTCAAATTCCATTTGGGATTTTAAGTGATAAGCTTAATAAGAAATTTATTATATTACTTGGTTTAGCCATGCTAGGAGTAGGACTTATATTAACAGTTGTTAGTGATGATGTCTATGTGTTTATATTTGCGAGAGGACTTCAAGGAGCAGGTGCAATAGCCGCTTCAGCATTTGCTTGGCTTTCAATGGGAGTTAAGGAAGAGAAAGTTTCTAATGCAATCAATATAGCAGGAATCGCGATTGGACTAGCATCAACAATAGGGTTATCAGGTGGGACAATACTTGGTACATTTATGTCATTTAAAGCACTAACATATTTAGATGCAGCTAGTGTTATTATTGCATTTGTACTTATATTAATTTTCTTAAAAGGACCAAAAGAGTGTAAGGAAGTTAAAAAAGGAAAAATGGATTCAGAATTTTGGGCTTACCTTGGAAAATTATTAAAGGTACAAGTTTTTACACTTTTAAATATTCAATCATTTATAGCTAACTATGTTATAATGTCTATATTTTTTGTAGTGCCTGAATATCTTGGGAAAATTCCTCATGGAATGTCACATATGTGGGAAATTTTTGTACCTGCAACTATAATAGCCGTAATTCTTATGAGATTTTCTATGAGTTTCATAAACAGAGGTAAAACAGGAGAGATTTTTGTTATTTCACTTGCACTTATGTTCGCAGGTATGGTTGTATTCTTATGGAATAGCCATATTATATTCTTAATCATAGGAACAACATTATTTATGATTGGCTATAATGTTATAGTTACACTAATACCAACAATAACAAATAAAGTTATTGATAAGGATGAATATAGAGGGACTATAAATGGAGTTGTAAATACATTTTTATACTTTGGATCATTTGTTGGTTCAGTAGTTACAGGTGCTATTTGGGCAGAATGTGGAGCAGGACTTGCACTTTTCTCAATAATTGGAGTAGCATTACTTTCATTGTTACTAGGAACATACTTATTATTTACAAGCAAGTAATTAAGAGCAATAAAATAGATTAAAAAGAAAGCAACTTGTAGTATAAAATTACAAGTTGCTTTTGTTATATTAACACTTTGAACAGTCTTCAAATCCTTGAGATTGTGCATCTGATAATGAAACTTGTCTAGCTTTGCTAGGATTCATTCTACCACAGTTGTTTATTGA
>JBOGAY010000207.1:0-12968 GCA_051655925.1 Sarcina sp.
AATTCTATTAATTTATATGTTAAAATATCTGCACCACCACAGTGTATAAAACTAACTCCCATTTTTAAATTTTCTTTAATTAATATTTTTATTTCTTCAGAAAGTTCACCATTTTTTATAAAATTATATTTATTACATAAAAATTTCAAATTATTTCCTTTGAAATCACTTTTGAAATTATTTTCTTTAAATGGAGCTATATCATATACAATTGTTAATTCATTTCCTTGTGCAAGTAATCTATCTATAACTGGTCTACTTGGAGCAATTCCTATCCCTCTTGCTAAAACTAAACATTTTTTATTCAATGTTTTATCTATATTTTTTATTCCAAATGTTCCATTAAAATAGGGGCCTCTAATAAGCAAATTTTCATTTTCTTTGATATTTAATATATTTTTTGTTTTTACACCTCTAATTTCTATATAAAAAGTCAATGTATCATTATCAGGATCAGAATTTTCTATTGAAATTGGAAAATCAAAATAGTTATTATTTTCATCTGATTTTATAAAAATATATGAACCAGGATTTAATAAATCCATTATTAATTTATGAGGTGCTAAAACTACTAGCTTCATTAACTTCTCCTCATAAAAATTTTTTTCAAGAATTTTCACTTTAAATATATCCCTTAATTTTTTAGGTTTTGATTTATTATTTATATACTCTTGATATATGCATATACCTTTCCAATTTTTACAATCACAAAAACATTTCCCTTGTAGCTGAGAACATAATAAACATTCACCTTTATCAGCCAAATGACATGGACAAAATTCCGTTCCTGAATCTATACATTCAATTTTTTCATAATTCATATTAATTCTCCTAATTAATGATATTAATATAGCTTATCAATATTCCTATACTTTTGTGACTTAAAAAAGGTTAATCATTAAATATTGATTAACCTTTCTTACGTTATTTATAATAAATTTCTTTTACATTTTTATATACTCGTTCTGTAACTTCCCAGCGTTGTGGACAATTTAACACTACAATAATAATATTTCTATCCTTTTCTCTTATCGAAGTGACAAGACACTTTCCTGCTTGCCCTGTATACCCTGTTTTAATTCCATTTGCATTTGGTATTTTCCATAAAATTTTATTTATATTTTTATAGTCCCTTGTAAAACCAGTTTTATCCTTTGTAATTTCTTTAGTACTTACAATTTGCGAAAACAATTCATTTTCCATTGCAGTTGCACCAAGTATTGCTAAATCATAGGCACTTGAAAAATGCATAGAACTATCTAACCCATGAGGAGATTGAAAGTTTGAATCAATTATTCCTATGGTTTTAGCAAAATCATTCATTAATACTGAAAACCCTTGAACATCCCCCCCCAAATGCTCTGCAATTGCAATAGCTGCATCATTGCCTGATTTAAACATTAATCCCCAAATTAATTCTCTTAATGTTATTTTCTCTCCTTTTTTCAATCCCACTTTAGCACCTCTTATCGATACTGCATTTTTTGAAACTGTAACTATATCATCTAAATCCCCATAATTAATAGCAACTAAAGCTGTTATCATTTTAGTTGTACTAGCCATTGCTACATTTTCATACGCACGTTTTTCATATAAAACCTCCTTAGTTTTACTATCTATAGCAATTACATGATGAGCTTCAGGTGTTAAATCTTTTGCAAATGCTATATTACCTACTGTTGATATAAAAAGAATAATTGTTAAAATTAGAACTCCTACTTTTTTCAATTTTAATGTACCTCCTCTCAGTATATTTTTTAGTTTGTGCAAATTTTATATTTATATAATTTTTGTTTTTTGCACATAATTACTAAAGGAGGTGTTTTTTTGATATTTGCAATTATAATTTGTATTCTTTTATTAATTTTATTTGTTCATATAAAAATAAAATTAAAAGTTGAATATATAAATAATAATTTACATGTTTATGTATATAAATTTGAAGTGCCATTAAAAAAGAAAAAAAAGCTTAATATAAAGAAAAGTGAAATAAAAAGAAATAAAAAAATATCTAAATTGAAAACAGTATTATCAAAAATAAAATTAAAACCTTTGAAGTTATTAAATTTACTTATTTCTAATAAATATAAGCCTAAATTGGTTATTAATAATTTTGTACAATATTCATTAGAGGATGCTGCACTAACTGCTGAAGTCTTTGGTGGAATAAATATTTTATTTTCTACAATAAACTCAATTATTAATCTTTTTTTTAATTTTAAATTTAATTTAAGCATAGAACCTACTTTCTCTAATACAACTTACTTTAATATTAAATTAGAGGGTATATTATCTATAAATTTAGCACAAATTATATTTATATTATTTTTATTTTTAAAAAGTTTAAGCATTAAAGGAGGGAACCCGGAAGGGGAAAGCTATGGAAAATAATCATCCGATTGAAAGTTTAATGAAAAGTACACTTGAAAATTTAAAAGATATGATTGATGTTAATACAGTTGTAGGTGATGGTATAGAGGCACCAGATGGAAGTTTTATACTCCCTATTTCTAAAGTATCTTTTGGTTTTGCATCAGGTGGCTCAGACATTCCTAAAAATAAAGATGGAAAATTTCCATTTGGAGGTGGTTCTGGCTCAGGAGTTTCTGTTAAACCAGTTGCATTTTTAGTTATTAAAGATGATGCTGTTAGAATTCTTCCAGTAGACCAAAATAATACTTATGATAGAATTGTAGATACTATACCACAAGTTATTGATATGTTAAAAAATCATTTATATAAGACTAAAACTTCTTGTGATATAAATTCTAATGAAGAAAATGATATAAAATAATAAAAGATATTCACTATTAGCTTAGTTTATAATAGAGTCTATAAGGCAAATTCTTAAGTGAATTATTTATAAACTTCATTATATATTGCTAAAAAGTGAATATCTTTTTTATTATTTTTCAGTACTAGTTTCTGCATATAGATCTAATGATGGTAACTCTTCAATATTAGTTAATGCAAAATGTCTTAAAAATTCATCAGTTGTACCATATAATATAGGCTTACCAACCACTTCTTTTCTACCTGTTTCTTCAATTAAATTTTTTTCAATTAACCTTTGAATTGCACTATCACTTTTTACGCCTCTAATTTCATCAATTTCAACCCTCGTAATAGGCTGTTTATAAGCTATTATTGCTAAACTTTCTAATGATGCTTGTGATAAAGATTGTCTTGTGTTTTTTTTCAATAATTTTTGTATGAAAATACTATTATCATTTTTAGTAACCATCTGATATCTTCCATTTATAGAAATTATCTTTACGCCACGTTCTTCTAAATTTTCAAATAAGATAATCATTTCTTTTAGATATGATACAGTATCATCAAAAGTACATTCTATTATTTTAGCAATATCACTTGCACTTATTGGTTCACCTGACACAAAAAGTAATGATTCAATTACAGAATAAATTTTATTTTTATTATAAATTTCTTCAAATTCTATTTGCTCTGAAAAATCACTCATATTGTTCCACCTTTTCTATTATTATTTCTTCAAAATTATCATATTGCATTATTTTAATTTCATTTAATTTTATCATTTCAAGAATAGCTAAAAAAGTAACAACAACTTCTAATTTACATTCACATTCAAATGATAAATCTGAAAATCTTATAATGCTATTTAATTTCATTTTTTGTTTAATAGATAGCATTTTATCATCTATCTTATATTTATCTACATTGATATTTCTTTCAATTACAGCAGAAGTGTTTTGTTTATCATTGTATTTTTGTATCAAGTTTATATATATATTATATAAAGTTCTCATATTTATTTTTTTTAAATAATCTATTGATAATATATCTAAATCTTCTTTGATTTCTATTATTTCTGCTTTTTTTGAAAATACTTCTCCATACATTAAATCTTTTCTTTTAAAATATTCCGATATTTTTTTAAACTTTGTATATTCTATTAATTTAATTTTCAATTCGGTTTCTAAATCTATCTGGTCTTCTTCTAAATTATTTTTATTTTCTTTAGGTAGTAATGACTTTGATTTTATTTCAATTAATGTAGCCGCCATTACAATGAACTCTGAGGTTATTTCTAAGTCAAGTTCTTGCATCAATGCTATATAATCTAAATATTGATTTATTATCTCTTCAATTTTTATATCAGTTATTTCCATTTCATTCTTTTTTATAAGATGAATTAATAAATCGAAAGGACCATCAAAATTAGAAATTTTAATTTTGGGCATTTCCATATAATTTTACTCCTTATTAAATAAAACTCAAATTATATAATAACAGTTTATTATTATATAAAGCAATAAAAAAGTAGCTATTTTTTCTTTATAATAGCTACTTTAGATTCTATTTATTCAAATAAATTTTTAACTTTATATACGATACCATTGAATTTACAGGATCTATCAGAGTATAAGTTTACTTGCCCAAGTTTTTCATCACCTAAATAAAAACTATATTCTCCTACAATATCACCTTTTTTTACTTTATTAAGATTTTTATTTATATTAATTTCTACTGATATCTTTTCTTTTGACCCTTTAGGTAAAGTTTTTTCAAAACTATTTTCTGCCTTTAAAATTAAATATTTTTTATTATTTTTATCTAAATATTGAATTTTAACATCTTCACCTTTTGATACTAATTTAAGAGTTTCATATTTTGAAAATCCATAATTCATAAGCATACTAGCATCTCTATTTCGTATTTTGAAAGTAGGTGCTCCCATTATAACAGAGATCATTCTTGTACCATCTCTTTTTGCTGTTGCAGTTATACAGTATTTTGCTTCTTGTGTAAATCCCGTTTTAAGTCCATCACACCCTTTAAAGAATCTAACTAATTTATTATGATTTACAAGCTCTATAGGAGTTTTTCTTCCCTCAGATATTGTTTCCATATATGTACCAGTATATTTTAAAATACTTTCGTGTTTTAAAAGTTCTCTAGACATTATTGAAATATCTGTAGCAGTTGAAACATGACCTTCTATAGGAAGTCCTGTGCAATTTTTGAAATGTGTATTTTTCATCCCAAGTTCACTAGCACGCTTGTTCATCATTCCCACAAAATTTTCTTCACTACCTCCTAAATATTCTGCAAGTGCAACAGCTGCATCATTTCCAGAAGCTATACCTACTCCTTTAATTAACTCTTCAACTGTTCTAATCTCACCAGTATCAAGTAACATACTACTGCCACCCATTTTTTTTGAATTTTCACTAATAGTAACTTTATCATTAAAAGATATTTTTCCAGAATCAATTGCCTCCATTGTTAAAAGCATTGTCATTACTTTAGTAACAGATGCTGGTGCATACTTTATATTTGAATTTTTTTCAAATATAACATCACCACTCGTAGCCTCAATTAATAATGCAGAATTAGCTTCTACTTGTATTGTTTCACTTGGTTCAGCTATTACCGGAATAGCAATTGAAAATATTATTATAAATGTTAATAATATCATTAATGGTTTTTTAAATAAATTTTTCATAGTATTAAAACCTCCTTTCTCTTAAATTTATTTTTTCCAAAAAAAAATAAATTATTTAAAAGGAAGAAAAAAATAGGATACCTTTTAAACGGCATCCTATTTTTTATAACTTATTTTCTATATTTCTAAATTTATAGTATCTTTCATCAAGAAGTTCTTCTACAGATTTATTTTTTAGTTCTTTTATAGAATCTAAAATAACCTTTTTCATCATCACTGCCATTCTTTGTGGATTTTTGTGAGCTCCGCCCCAAGGTTCTTTTACAATTCCATCTATAATATTAAAGGCTTTTAAATCTTGAGCTGTTATTTTCATAACTTCTGCTGCTTCTTTTGCTCTAGTTACATCTTTCCATAAAATTGTAGCAAACCCTTCTGGTGATAATATAGAATATATAGAATGTTCAAGCATATACAATTTATTTGCTATAGATAAGGCTAAAGCTCCTCCACTTCCCCCCTCTCCAATTACAATAGATATAATAGGAACCTTTAATCCCATCATATCAACTAAATTTTGAGCAATAGCTTGACCTTGTCCACGCTCTTCTGCGCCAGTTCCACAAAAAGCACCAGATGTATCAATCAAACAAATTATAGGTCTTTTAAATTTTTCAGCTTGTTTCATTAACCTTAATGTTTTTCTATACCCCTCAGGATGTGGCATACCAAAATTTCTTTCTAAATTTTCTTTAGTACTATTACCTTTACATATGCCAATAACCGTAAAGTTTTGTTTTCCAATTTTCGCAATTCCACCAATGATAGCTTTATCATCAGCAAAATTTCTATCACCATGCAACTCTATAAAGTCATCAAAAATATTATTTATATAAAATCTTGCATTTGGTCTATCAATTCTTCTAGCAGTTAAAACTTTGTCCCATGGACTCATAGTTCTTATTAATTCTCTACTCATTTTTCACCTCATGCATCTGTAATATTCTATCTAAAACATTCCTCAAATCTTTTCTAGAAACTATTTTATCAACAAATCCTTTTTCAAGTAAAAATTCTGATTTTTGAAAATCAGAAGGTAACTTTTCATTTATAGTCTTTTCTATAACTCTTCTACCCGCAAAGCCAATAGTACAATTTGGTTCACTTAAAATTATATCACCTTCCATAGCAAAACTAGCTGTTACTCCTCCAGTTGTAGGGTCAGTTAAAATAGTTATATAAAGACCTCCACTTTCTGAATATCTTTGTATAGCACCACTTACTTTCGCCATTTGCATTAAAGAAAATATTCCTTCTTGCATTCTTGCACCTCCAGAAGAGGTTAAAATAATTAATGGTAGAGCTTCCTTTGTTGCAACTTCTATAGCTCTTGTTATTTTTTCTCCAACGGCACTTCCCATGCTTCCCATTAAAACTTCAGAATCCATTATGCAAATAATAATTTTTTTATTATTTATATATCCCCTTCCTGTTGTTACAGCCTCATTTAATCCAGTTTTAGATTTAATAGCATTTAATTTTTCAGCATATCCTGGAAATTTCAAAGGATCATTTCCAAGTAAATTTTTATCAAATTCTTTAAAACTATCTTTATCAAGTAAATTATCAATTCTCATTTTTGAATTGATTCGTGAATGATAATTACATTTAGGACAAACATATAAATTCTTTTTTAAATCATCAGTATAAATTATACTATTACATCCAATACATTTACTCCACATTCCGGTAGGAATATTAGGTTTTACATTTAAAGTTTCTTCTTTTAAATCAACAGTGCTTACTGTTATAAAATTTTTTTTATTTTTTCCTAATAAATTTTTTATCATAATTAATCCACCAACTCATTTGTTAAAAACGAAGTATTATATTCTCCACTAATAAATTTTTCATTATTTAAAATTTGCAAGTGATAATTTATATTTGTTTGAATTCCATCAATTAAGAATTCATCTAAAGCTCTCTTCATTTTATTTATGGCCTCATCTCTAGTATTAGCATAAACAATTAATTTTGCAACCATTGAATCATAACAATGCGGTATTGTATACCCTGGATATATTCCTGAGTCTATTCTTACACCCATACCACCAGGTATATATACATTATTTATTAAACCAGGTGATGGTCTAAAATTTTTATCTGGATCTTCAGCATTTATCCTACATTCAATTGAATGTCCATTAATATTCAAATCATTTTGATTCATACTTAAATGCTCGCCACTAGCTATTTTAATTTGCTCTTTTAACAAATCAATTCCTGTTATCATCTCAGTTATAGGATGTTCTACTTGTATCCTAGTATTCATCTCCATAAAATAAAAGTTTTTATCTTTATCAACTAAAAATTCAATTGTTCCAGCATTTTCATATCCAACTGCTTTTGCAGCATTTATAGCAGTCTCTCCCATTTTCATTCTTAATTCTGGAGTTAAAACTGTTGAAGGTGCTTCTTCTATAACTTTTTGATTTCTTCTTTGTACTGAACAATCACGTTCAAATAAATGTATTGTTTTACCAAAAGAATCTGCAATTAATTGAATTTCTATATGTTTAGGGTTTTCTATAAATTTTTCTATATACATAGTATCATCAGAGAAATTTGCTTTTGCTTCTAATTTTGCACTATTATAACTATCTACAAATTCATTTGCATCTCTAACTATTCTAATACCTTTTCCACCGCCACCTGCAGCTGCCTTTATCATTACAGGGAATCCTATATTTTTTGCAATCTCTAATCCTTCTAATTCAGATTTTATTTTTCCCTCAAAACCTGGAACAACCGGTACATTTGCTGATTTCATAACCTCTCTTGCACGTGCTTTATTTCCCATAAGATCAATAGCTTTCCATGAAGGCCCTATAAATTTTATATTACATTCTTCACACATTTTTGCAAACTTAGAATTTTCAGATAAAAATCCAAAACCTGGATGTATAGCTTCTGCACCTGTTAAAACACAAGCGCTTAAAATATTTTGTATGTTTAAGTAACTATCAGCGGATGCAGAAGGACCTATACATACAGTTTCATCTGCTAATTTTACATGAAGAGATTCTTTATCAATATCAGAATAAACAGCTACAGTTTTTATACCTAGCTCTTTGCAAGCTCTAATAATTCTAACAGCTATTTCTCCTCTATTAGCAACTAATATTTTATTTAACATATTTTCACCATCCTATTGTATAGCAAACATTATTTCAGCAGAACAAGCAATTTTGCCATCTACTGTTGCTGTAGCTTTACCTACACCAACAGGTCCTCTTAATTTTATAATTTCAACTTCAAGACGTAAAACATCTCCTGGTTGAACCTGTTTTTTAAACCTTGCCTTATTTATTCCAGCAAATAATGGTAATTTACCTTTGAATTGTTCCATTGATAATATTGCAATAGCTCCAGTTTGAGCTAAAGCTTCAATTATTAAAACACCAGGCATAACTGGATGTTGTGGAAAATGACCTTGGAAAAATTCTTCATTTGCAGTTACATTTTTATATGCAATTATTCTTTGTCCTTCTTCTATTAATTCAACTTTATCAACTAAAAGAAAAGGATATCTATGTGGTAATATTTCTTTTATTTCTTGTATTCCTAACATAAAATTTAACTCCTCACTTTAAATAATTCAGTACCAAATTCAACCATTTGTCCATTTTGCACTAAAATCTCTATAATTTCTCCCGTTATATCAGCTTCTATTTCATTCATTAATTTCATAGCTTCAATTATACAAAGAGTGTCTCCTTTTTCAACTTTTTGACCAATTTTCACAAATGCATCAAGTCCTGCTCCTGGTGATTCATAAAAAGTTCCAACCATAGGAGCTGTTATAATTTTTGTATTTTTATTTAATGAAATTTCAGATATTACTTCATTACTTTGATTTACAACCTTATTTATTGGAGCTAAATTTTCCTTAGCTTCTTCAGCTTCAAATTTAGAAACCTCTTCAGTAACAATAGGTGAAATTCCATTGCTCCTTGTTAATGATTTATCCATTTTCAAATGGATATTATCTATAGTTAATTCAAATAAACTAATATCAGATATATTTATCTTATCAATCAAGCTTTCTAGCTCATTAAAATTCATAAAAATTCACTCCTAATTCCATTTTTTTAATAATAATGATACATTATGCCCACCAAATCCTAATGAATTACTCATAGCATAATTTATTATTTGATCTCTACCTTCATTTGGAACATAATCTAAATCGCACTCTTCATCAGGTGTATTCAATCCAATAGTTGCTGGAATAAATTTATCTTGCAATGCTTTTACACAAATAATTGCTTCAATTGCTCCTGCTGCACCTAATAAATGTCCTGTCATACCTTTAGTTGATGAGATTGGAATATTTTTAGCATCTTCTCCAAAACATAATTTTATAGCTTTAGTTTCTGTTTTATCATTAATTGGTGTACTTGTTCCATGAGCATTTATATAACCAACTTCATTTTTATCAATTTTAGCCTCATTTATAGCTGCTTGCATTGCTCTAGCAGCGCCTTCTCCATCTGGTGATGGTGCTGTAATATGATATGCATCACTTGTTGAACCATATCCAACTATTTCCGCATATATTTTTGCATTTCTTTTTTTTGCACTTTCAAGACTTTCTAAAACTAAAATCCCTGCACCTTCTCCCATTACAAAACCATTTCTATTTTTATCAAATGGAATAGAAGCAGCCTTAGGATTTTCTGTTGTACTTAAAGCTTTCAAATTATTAAATCCAGCTATAGATGATGGAAGTATAGCCGCTTCTGTACCACCTGCTAATATAATATCCATATAACCATGTTTTATTTGTCTAAAAGCATCACCAATAGCACTTGAACCACTTGCACAAGCTGTAACAACCGATGAACAAACACCTTTAGCTCCATACCTCATTGATAATGTACCCGCTACACTATTAATAATTGAACTTGGTATATAAAAAGGTGAAACTCTTCTAGGGCCTTTTGTTATTAAATTTCCTATTTGTTCTTCAATTGTTGCATTACCACCAATTCCAGAACCAATTATAATTCCAACTCTTGTACTATCTAATTCATCTATTTTTATTTGTGAATCTTCTATTGCTTCATCAGCCGCTTTTATTGCTAAATGAGTAAATCTATCCATTCTTTTAGCATCTTTTTTTCCTATATATTCACTAGCATCAAACCCTTTCACAGTACCTGCTATATGAACATTAAAATCTGTTGTATCAAAATATTCATCAGCATTTATTATTTCTATTCCACAAAGTCCTTCCTTTGTATTTTTCCAAAACTCTTTAATATCATTTCCTGTAGGAGCAATAGCTCCTAAACCTGTAATAACTACTCTATTTTCCATAAAAACTCCTTACATTGCCATTCCGCCATCTACATTTATTACTTGCCCTGTTATATAACTTGCTTCATCTGAAGCTAAGAAATAAACAACATTAGCCACATCATCAGCACTTCCAAATCTTTTAAGAGCTAAATTATTTTTCACAAACTCTCTGTTAGTTTCTGATAATTCTGAAGTCATGTCTGTTTCTATAAATCCAGGTGCAACCGCATTTACAGTAATCCCCCTAGTTCCAAGCTCTTTAGCAAGTGATTTAGTAAGTCCTAATATTCCAGCTTTTGAAGCAGAATAATTTACTTGCCCAGCATTTCCTATTAAACCAATAACAGAAGAAATATTTATTATTTTTCCTGATTTTTGTCTTAACATCACAATTGCAGCTTCTTTAGAACAATTGAATGTTCCTTTAAGGTTAACATCAACTACTGATGAAAAATCTTCTTCTTTCATTCTCATAATTAAGCCATCTTTTGTTATTCCAGCATTATTTACTAAAATATCAACTGACCCAAGCTCTCTTTTACAAGTACTTACAATTTCTTTAGCGTATTCTGGATTACTAACATCACCTTTTACAAGAACTACTTTTATATCTAAATTTTCAAGTTCTTTTTTTATTTTTGAAGCTTCAATATCTGAACTTCTATATCCTATTACAATGTTAGCTCCTTGATTTGCAAATTTAAAGGCAATTGCTTTTCCAATCCCTCTTGTAGCACCTGTGATTATTATATTTTTTCCGTTTAATCCGTTTAACATTAAGAAATTACCTCCAACTTCTTTAATTCATTTACAACTTTATACAAATCTTCAACTTTGTCAATATTTAATATTGTTAAAGTTTTATCTATTTTCTTTAAGAATCCACTTAAAACTTTTCCAGGACCTATTTCTACAAATATATCTACACCTAATTTTTTTATATACTCAATGTTATCTACAAATAATACTGATTTTTGAACTTGATCTTTTAATATCATTTTATAATTATCAGTTGTTTCATATGCAGTTCCTTTTAAATTAGATAACACCGTTCCTTTTGGTGAATTAATATTAATATTTTTTAGTTCATTATATAAATTTGTTGCTGCAGTATTTAACATAGATGAATGAAATGGTGCTGATACATTTAATTTTACTGCTCTCCCACCTTTTTCTTTTATTAATTCTATTGCTTTATCTAATACTTTTAATTCACCTGATATAACAATTTGATTTGGTGAATTATAATTAGCTATTTCAATTATGCCATCTTTTGAACAAATTTCTATAATTTTTTGTATTTCAGATTTTGATAATTTTAAAATAGCAATCATTCCACCAATACCTGGTTTTACAGCTTCTTGCATAAATTTTCCTCTTTTTTGAACTAATTTAATTGCATCAGTAAAACTTATCATTCCATCATTTATAAGTGCTGAATACTCACCTAAACTTAAACCACAACTAATATCAGATTTAATACCAAATTTTTTCATAGCTTCTAGTATAGCCATATTTGTAGCAATAATACTAGGTTGTGTAAATTCTGTTTTATTTAATTTATCATATTTATCTTCAAAACAAATATCTGATATTTTAAATCCTAGTTCTGAATCTGCAATTTCAAATATTCTTTTAGACTCTTCAAAATTTTCATAAAAATCTTTTCCCATCCCCACATATTGAGAACCTTGACCTGCAAATAAAAAAGCTATTTTTTTCATATAAACCTCCTAGTTTTAAATAAAATTATAGAGGCTATAAATAGCCTCTTAATAATTATTTAGTTGCACTTTCAACGTAATCAACAGCATCTTTTACTGTTTTAATTTTTGTAGGATCTTCTAGTTTAATATTAAATTCATCTTCAATATCCATAATAACTTCAAATAAATCTAATGAATCTGCTCCTAAATCCTCAAAAGTTGTTTCAAGAGTTACTTTATCCTCTTCAATCTCTAATTTCTCACATATAATTTCTCTAATTTTTTCAAACATTTTTATTCCTCCAATATATTTAATATTCTATTAATACAGAACCCCAAGTAAGTCCACCACCAAATCCAACTAAAACTATTTTATCGCCACTTTTAATTTTTTTAGAATTTATAGCTTCAGAAAGAGCTAATGGTATACTTGCCCCCGAAGTATTTCCATATTTATCTAAATTTATAAT
>JBOGAY010000208.1:0-4370 GCA_051655925.1 Sarcina sp.
CGTAACTTTCTGAACCTTATTATTCATGCTGACCTCCTGAAAATTCTCTCTAAGAAATTTTATCATCTAAAAGTGTCTAATTCAAAACAGAATATCTTGAGAACTGTAATAAGTCAGCACTTTAATTAAAATATTATTACTAAACAACGCTTTAAAATATCATACTATTTATAAAACGCTTTTTATATTGTTATTAATTTAAATTTAAAGCGTTTTTTTTGTTAAATATTATTTATATTTTATTTTACATAAAAAACTCATTATTTTCTTTTATTTAATTAATCTTCCTTTTCTAAACTAAATAACTCCAATTCATTTTTTATATGTGATACCTTTAAATTTTCTCCCGGACAAAGTGTTTGACCTAAATCTCTATGTCCATATAACTGTTCTATATCATATTTAAAAGAAAGATATTCTAACAACTTTAAAATACTTTCATTTTGCTCTTGTGTTGGCAAATATTTTTCAAGGTTTCCTTCTAAACAAATTCCAAGAGTGTCAATATTATTATCCTTTACATGTGCTCCGATAATATTTTCTTCTCTCCCCTGATAAATATCACCTTTTTTATTTATAAAATAATGATAGCCTATACCAGCCCATCCATTCTCTAAATGTTTTTCATGTACCTCATCTATATTCATATCTTCAATTGCAGAATGATGCAATACAATTTTATTAGGCTTATTACCAGCTTCCAGTTCTTCACTCCATTCAAAGTCTTTTTTTACAACATTTAATCCTTGATAAAGTTCTTGTACTTTTTTCTTCTTTTGTATATCTTCTTTCTCTAACTTTATTCTAGCAGTTTTTTCTTCTATGACCCTTTTATTAACCTTAGCTATATCTATAAATATTGCTATTGCACTAATTGCTATTGCACCACATACTATTCTTCTAATCAAATATTTTTTCTCTATCTTCTTTTCTCTATTAGCCAAAAAAAATCATCCTTTACTTCATAAAATTCCCACCTTGTTTTATGTTAATTTTAACACATATAGAAATTTATGTTAACTAAATGGATATTTTTAATGGATTAAATATATTTTCTTTAATTTTTATTCTTTAAAATAAAAAGAGGCATACCAAAATTTATTTTGATACATCCCCTTCTTTACATTTAAATACAATTTATAAATTTTACACTTTACTTAGACGCTCTTCATTATAACACCACCAATGATGTTAACAACTGCCTCAAAAGTATCTATTGCATTTTCAAATGCTTGATATAGATCCTTCCATTTTATAATTTCTATAACTTGTATATTATCTTGTCTGAACATTTTTCCTACTACATCCCTAAAAAATGAATCAGCCTCATTTTCAATTCTATTTATTGCTATAATCTTATCTTTTATAATTTTTTGAACTTGTTTTTTCTTCATTTGACTAAACACTTTCATTAATTCAAGAAGCTCTGTTGCACTTTGTACAATATAATCTGCAAAGATATGACCTTCACTCGTACATTCATGAACATTATAAACTATAAAATTATTAACTAACGAATCTGTATAATCTATACAATCATCCATTCTTTTAGTAATTTTATAAATATCTTCTCTATCAATAGGTGTTACAAATGTATCATTAAGTTCTGATATTGTTTCATGTACTATTTGATCACCTTGACGCTCTAATCCCTGCATCTTTTCGGCGTAAACAATTTCGTTATCCATAGTATTTAAGAATTCTTTAAGTACTTGTGCTCCTTCGAGAACATTTTCAGCTTGTTTTACAAACTTTGCATAAAATTTATCCTCGTTTTGGTTTAAATTAAACATCTCTACATCTCTCCTCGAAATCGTCTCTCAATTTAACCATATATTATTCATAACTCTCTAAACAAAGTACCCAAAATACATATATGACAACTTTAACTTTAAATACTTTAAGTATTATTTTATGTATATAACTTAACTCTTAGTAGATTACCAAATTTTTCTGATAAATAATAAAATTACAAATAACCTACTTTTGTAATGTAAAAACTAACCTATTACTATAATCTAAAATAATACTTTAGCTATAAATTGACCAATTACAACACCAACTAAACTTAATCCTAAATTTAAGATTATGTTTAATGATCCAAGTCCAAAATTCCCATGTGAGAATATTGTCATTGTTTCTAATGAAAATGTTGAGAAAGTTGTAAGTCCTCCCATCATTCCTGTTGTTATAAATGTTTTCATTGTTGGAGAAACAACTGTTGTTCTTAAACTCATTTCTGTTACAAATCCAATTATAATAGCTCCTAATATATTTACTATTAAAGTTCCAAATGGAAATCCTGGCCCTATCCCTTTTGTTGCCCATAATGATATAAGATATCTTAATGATGCTCCTATAAATCCTCCACAACCTACTACGAATACTAATATTGATTTTTCCATATTATATTTTCCTCCTAAATATTACAAGTTTCATTCGCTAGTAATAAACTAAGAATTAAGTTAATTCCTTATCTTTAGCCCTACACTATTTTACAATAAGGATTAATATGTAGGAGTCATCAGCATTTCTGCAGTTATACGGTTAACTCCATAACCAAAATAGATCATAGCCTGTCTATTTGAACTATCTTTAAGTATAAGGCTATTTTATTACAGTTTTGTGTCTAATATTCAAAACTTATTAACGCTTTTATATTTCTTATAATCTTAGAATTTACCAGTACTTGTCTTTTGTTATATTTAATATTTTACATTATATATTGTTGGTTAATTCTCTACTAATATACGCTTTATTTTTATAGTAATTAAAAAGTTTTTCACATAAAAAATATTATGTTATAATAAAAAATGCAATTTTTAGGCAATAATATATTGTCACTAAAAAATATTTACTAGGGGAAGAAGATTATGAATTTAACTAATGACGAAATAAACAACGATAATGTTCAAAAAAAATCATTCATTCATAACTTGCTTAAACTAATGAGACCTAAACAGTGGGTTAAAAACTTATTTGTTATCGGACCTCTTATTTTCTCTGTTAGCTTTTTAGAGCCAAAGAAAATTTGTTATAGTCTTATAGCATTTATACTATTTTGTTTAATATCATCTACAGTATATATTATGAACGATATTGTTGATGTTGAAAAAGATAGAATACACCCTAAAAAAAGAAATAGACCAATAGCTAGTGGAGCGATAAAAGTTCCAGCAGCAATAGTGTCTTTATTAGTTTTACTTGCAATTAGTTTGATTGGATCATACTTAATTAATTTTGATTTATTCATTATTATAATACTTTACTTTATTAATAACATACTTTACTCATTTAAAATAAAACACATAGTAATTGTAGATGTTATTTCTATTGCAATTGGATTTATTTTAAGAGTAATTGCTGGTGGAATTGCAATCGATGTAAGTTTATCTGGTTGGATTTTACTTTGTACATTCTTTATTTCATTATTCTTAGGATTTGAAAAAAGACGAAATGAAATACTTAAATTACAAGGAAATGCAAATGAGCATAGAAAGATTCTTGATGATTATTCTGAAGAATTATTAAATCAAATCTCTAACATATCAGTGCCTTGTACACTTGTTAGTTATGCAATGTATACATTTATAGGTCACCCTAACCCTTATATGATGATTACAAACCTATTTGTTGTCTATGGTTTATTTAGATACAAATATCTTGTTATTAAAAAAGGTGAAGGTGGAAGTCCAACAGAAGCTCTTATTACTGATAAAGCTCTTATTATAAATATTATTTTATGGGCTGTTACAAGTATGGTTATACTTGTATGGTTCAATTAATAGGAGGCTTACATGCAGAGATTAAAAGAAAATAAAATTGCATTCTATTCAATACTTATATCTTTTATGTTTTTAACATATATAGGTAGTGTTTTTATAGGTAGTACTTTACTTTTTGTAATACACGTATCTATGACAAAGTTTAACTTTTTTGTTTTTCCTATCATAGCTATGTTTATTGCAAAATATCTTCTTGATAAAGATAATTCAGGTGTAACTTGGAAGTTTATGATTTTTTCTATTATTTTCTTTTTTGTAAGTGCTGGACTTTTAGCATGGGCAAATAATACAATTTGGGATTATTCATACGACTCTATGGCTTATCATCAAGAAGCTGTTATTGCTATAAAAAATGGATGGAATCCATTCTATCAATCAAAAATACCTATGAATTTATGGGTAATGCATTATGCTAAAGCAGCTCCTATATTCGCCGCAAGTATTTTTAAAATAACTAATAGAATTGAAAGTGCTAAGATACTTTCTTCATTTTTACCTTTAATTTTACTTGTTTTAAGTTTTGGTACATTCTATTTAATAACAAAGAAAAGAAAAATATTATCTGGTTTTGCAGCTTTACTACTA
>JBOGAY010000209.1:0-7778 GCA_051655925.1 Sarcina sp.
GTTTCTTTTCTGTGAAAGCTTTATTAGAAAAAAATGAATCTGTAGTTGGCTATAATAAAGATAAAACAAATTGCTTAATTAGTATTTCGTTGTATGATAAAAAATTGTTTACAATAAAGGTGGCGAAGTTAATTTTAGAAGAAGATATTTTAACTTTTTCTCAAAAAAAATTATTAAATAGTATGAAAAATTTTGTTATAAAAATGAGGATAATTAAATTAATGTCAGTTTATAAATGTTTAAAAATTCCAGTTACAACAACATTACTTTCTTTTTTATGTGCTTTGGAGATATCTGTTGATAGATTTCCTTTGAGTAATGAATTAAAAAATATCACAATCGAAGAGATTGAAAAAAATGATATTCAAAAAAATATAAATATATTGGTAAATAGTATTGGATATGATTTTAGTGAAAACTATAAAAAATGTCTAATTTACTATATTAATGAAATTCATTTGAACAGATATTATTTTTTAGAAGATATTTTAGATAAAGCTAACGAAATTATTAGAAAACTATTAATTCGATTTAATATTAATGATAAAGAATTCGAAGCTCAACTTTTAGAAAGTTTATACTTAGGAATATTAAAAAAAGAAAATAATATTTATAAACTTAGAAATGTATACTTTGATTATGGTGAAAATATCTTATTAAATGCATTAAATTCGTTATTAGAAGAGTGTGGCACTAAACTATATTTATGTGATAAATATAAAGTAGTTTCTTTATTAAAAAATAAAATTCTTAAAATAGGCATAGAAAAAGAAAGAAAAGTTTTAATTTTAATACAAGAAACGAATTTAACTAGACAAAATACTTTGAAAAAAGAGTTGGAAGAAAAATTTATAACTATTAATTTTGATATAGAATGTAATTTTTTTAATTTTAAACATAAATATAGACAAGAGTATGATTATATAATTGATGATTTAGAAATAATTTTAGAAAAAGGAGATATATTTAGTAGAGTTAAAAATAAACTTCAAACATTAATAATTGAAAAAATATCTTTAGATTAAAGATGTTTTAAATAAAGATTGTTAACTAAATATAAGAAATAAATTTTAATTTTATAAAATGATTAAAAAGGTCTGAATTAAAATGTTTATGTGAAGTTAGTGATTTTAGATCTGTTTAGCCTAGTGAAGAAACTTTGTTAAAGGTCCTTTATCTTTTGGATAAAAATATTATAAAAAATAGAATCAAAAAAAAGGTCGACATTTTAATAAGTTTGTTGATAAAAAACAATGTATAATTCAATAAACTACTTATAATAATATAATTTTTTATCATGTTCTTTTAGAGATTAAAATACCAGAGATTAAACTCTGGTATTTGTTGACTTTACTCCTGCTACTTTACCATTTTGTTTATTTTCTAACTTTTCATATTCTAACCCTAGTATTAATAAATCGAGTAATTCATCAAGCGCCTTCTTTGTTAATTTTCCTTTTAAATCTTCTTGCATAAAAATCACCTCTAAATATAAGAATAGCAAAGAATTTTATGAATCTGCAATAAATTAATATAATTTTAAAAGAAATATAAACTATCAAACCTGGAAGTTTATATAAAAATTTAATTCTTTTTTATTTTTGTTCTTCAGACATATTTGTTTCCATAAAAAACCTTCAAGTTATATAATTTAATACTATTCCAACTTGAAGGTTTACACAAATATTTAATTAGAGCTGAAGGAATTTTAAGTTCAATAATTCAAACGTATGATAATTATATAAAAATAATAGAAAATAGAAAATTTAACTCATTAGTAGAGACTTATAAACTATAGTATTAGTTGATTAATTTTTTAATAGTTAAGAAAAATATATTTAAATAATAAAAAAATTAGAGAGAAAATCAACTTTAAGCTAGCATTCTATCTTTATTTTGAGGCATATTTTACAATAAACAGATAGTTCATATTTATTGATAATTTATGAGTTTTTAATATTGTTTAAAAGTATTGTAGTTTTTTTTATTTCAAATAAAGCTTGATTTTGTTTTTCAAGTGGTTTTGGTAAGTGGTGTGGTTCTATTTTAGAAATAAAACCATGATCTTTAAGAACGTTTCCTAGTGAGCAAGTTAATCCAAATCCACACGTATAACATTGGGAGTAACCTTCAATAAATGATGCCACCACAAGTAACTCTTTCTATTAAATTTGGAATAATTCCTTTTAGAAGTTCTTTTGTAAAGTTATAAATTTCTTCTTTAGTTTCTCCATTCAATAACTCTTCTAATTCTATAATTAAAGATAGTAAAGGATTTCCACTATCATCTCTATCCCATGTGTCAAACTTAATTATATTGTAATTATCATTCTTATTTTCATTTAAATATTCTTCCCACAGATCAATAAACGTAGTTTTTCCTTTTCCTTAACCTGCATCTATACCAACTACAGTTCCTCGTTCTAATTCAAGTTACTCTATGACCTCTGTTAGTTAAATTTTGTATTATAGGCTTTCTATTTAATTTATCTTCCATTTAATCTCCTCTAATTTCTATTATTTTTTTGATTTTTCCTAAATACCCAAGGTGGAGTTGGATTATCCTCTTTCCATAATCCCAACTTCTCTAACTTAGCTTTCTCTTCTGCTATTCCAAACTCTACATTATGTTTTGAGTATTGCTTATACCACCAAGCATTACCCGTTTCTATCATATGTAAGTTTATATTCATTCCATTATAATATACTACTCCAACTATTCGTCCATATTGATCCTTATCTTTAACATCTATTTCTACTTCTTTTTTATCAATGAGTTTCTTCAATACATCTAAACTCTTTATCCCATATTCTTGCTTTTTCTCTGGGGCATCTATTCCATAAAATCGTACCCTCGTTTTATCTCCGCTCTCTTCTAATAGAGTTATTGTATCTCCATCAGCTACTTTTATAACTTTTCCTTTTATAGTTGTAGCAAATGACAGAACCATCATAAATAACGATAATATTAAAACTAATAATTTTCTCATAAGTTTCCTCCTATCAAACTATATCTATTCCCATCTCTTTTAAATTCTTCTATATGTTTATTTAATCTAAAGGATATATGTGATGATTGCTGACTCTCTCTATAGTAATCATTATAAATCCTTCTAATTTCACCTAAAGGTAACTCGTTATAATAATTTAAAATTAAAATCAACTTCTCCTTCATACCAATTCTTTTGGCATACATATAGAATCCTTTAAACTCAACTATATTTGGATTTTTATTCAATAGCTCCTCTAGTCCAATTAGACTATAAAGCTTATAACCCCTTAAATGACAACTTAGATCTGTAAGAGCTAATATTCTTTTCTGCTTAAAACAGTCAGTAATATCTTTATCAATTTTAAGTTTACTTTTAGCTAAAATATATCTATCTTCAAAGAACTCTAGTTCCAGACCTTTAAAAAGTTTATACAAAACTACTACTTCATTTATATCTAAAGCTATATCTTTTCTTGATAATTCAGCTTTAAAGTCAGATATATTAATCATTATACCCTTATCTTCAAATTTTGAATCTACAATACCCAATCTACTTATTAAATCTGATAAATCTACTTTTTCAAGTTTTAGCTTAATTGCCTTACACAATATCTCTACTCTTTGTCTTGAAATATCTAAATCTCTTCCTGTAGCAGAATATCCCTTGTTTTCAACATAGTATAACTGAAATACTTTTTCTTGCTGTGGTGTTAATAATGCTAAAAATTCTTTTAACTCTCTTAAAAAAACTTTACTCATAGATCACCTCATCTTTCTTTTCTAAGAATTTCTTCCATTTCATATTTTGCTTTCTCGTAAACTTTTTGTTTCTTTTGATCTTCTTCTAATATTTTAGCTATAGCTTCTTCTAATATTGAATGTGGTATATTTTCTTTTTTTTCATTCAGATTTACATCAAATATTTTTATCAGTTTATTATAATTAGTAAATTCGTTGACTATCATTTGAACTTCCGAATAATCTAACTTTTGTTCTTTTTGCTTCTCATTATCTTTTGAATAGTTTGCATAATAAATCTCTGAATCTATGCTTTCTAACATCTCCTTTTCTCGAGATTCAAAAATAGGAAAAATATATTTAGGATCTTCTACTTCATAAATAGCTCTAAGTTTTTCTACACTTTTACATAACTTTGCATAATCTCGATCATAGCAATTATAAAAGAAAACTATTCTTAAATGATTTGTTTTACTCTGTATCCTTTCACCTATAGTTTTTGGATAAGATTTTCCATCCCATAAAGTCTCATCTCTACAAACTTGTATTTTTATTAAATTAGAAATTAATTTATCTATATCAATTTGATTGTCACTTATTATGTCTTGAAATCCATATTCCTGTAGAGTTTCTTCTTTGAAAAGATTTATATATTTTCCTAATAAACTTTTTAACGCTTCTCTGAACTCTTTTAAATAAGTATTTCTTAACTTTCTAACATATTCTTTTTGATCCTTTTTGTGCCTTTTATCATCAATCTTTTTTATAGTCCAACTTTGACAAATACTTAAACATACTCCACCAAATAATCCTAAAAATAGTAATCTTTTTCCTTCGTCTATATTTGGAAAGAAATATAATATTCCAAAACATATTGCTGATAAAATTCCCCATATTACATATGTCATTCTTTAGATTTCACCTTCCAATATCTTTATTTTAATTTTTCTAAAATCAAATATTCTCCCAAAACTAGCTTTACTTGCTTATATCCTAAATTAAGCCATATAGGCGGAATTGGTTGAGAATAAGTATTAGATAAATATGGTTTATGCTCATAAGCTGATTTAGGTAACTTCCTTCCTAATAATTCTTCTATTTGAGTATAAGTTATTTCAATTCTATCTTTTTCTTGATTTCTTAAAAATTCAATTAACTTTCTTTTTTTATAAAGTCCTCTTTCATTTTCATTATTAAATTCACTTTTTTCTTTTAAGCCGTTAAAATCCATCTCCTCTTCACCAACTTTTTTCCCTTTATAATAGTATTCGAATTTTAAAGACATTCTTCTCAAATTTATTTCACAAAAAATACCGATTTTATATCTACACACATGTTCTGGGAAAGTTCTTCCATCATAAGATCAAACATTATTATTAAAACTATCTTTTGTTAGACAACTTAATTTTATTCTATCTTCTTCTTTTTCTAAAAAAGGTTGCTCAATTTTTTTCATTTCAATAGCTATTAAATTGTCTTGCATTATACGTTCTCCACGACTATGAACAATTAAGCCGCAATTTACTTTAATTACTTCTGTTCTTTCATTGTAAATAGTTTTTACTTCCCCTTTACTTCTATCCTTTTCTAAAATTTTTTTATTTGCTTTTAAAAATAATTTTTTTAATCTCAAATACTCCTTATCCATAAATCATTATCCCCCTACTCCATAATATAATAAAAAGAAAGCAATATCTCTATTGCTCCCTTTAATTATACTATCTTGCTACCTTTTCTGCCAATCCTTTTCCTACTCTAAATTTAACTACTTTTTTCTCTGGAACTTTTATTTTTTCTCTTGTCTTAGGATTTCTACAAGTTCTTGCTGATTGAGTTGTAGTTTCAAACTTTTCAAATCCTAATACTGATAAATTATCACCTTTTACTAGAATCTCTTCTAAAGCTGAAAAGAATCCATTTTCTCTTGTTATAAAGCTATAAACTCTTGCTTAGTCATAGTTACCTAGTTTAATATTTTTCCTAGGCATACACATTTATACCTGTTGTAGCTATTATTTATAAATTAGACCTATGCTTAAATTATCCAATAACCTTAAATACGAGTTATCTAAAACTACTGGAACATCAAATAAGAGGCTTCTTCAAATTTTGTGTAAACTCTAAAGAATTTAGAGTAATATTTTATATTTTTTATGGATGATTTTTTTAAGTCACCTCTTTTTAAATATCCACTTTATTAATTTTATGCTTTCATACGCTTAAATTTAAATTCTTCCTTCAAAATATATTTGAAACTATGATATAATTTGACTCAAATCTCTTTGACGACTTGGCCATTTCTTTGTAATATCTTGTGTTATCAAGTAAAGCGTTTTTAACAAGCTATCATCTGTAGGGAAAATTGATTTATTTTTCGTCGAATAACTCTAAGTTTAGTAGCACACTTTCTTCTGTAGTTGCCTTATATACTAGCTTTAGATCAGCCGATTACTTTATATGATTCGAATTGAGTAGAGCTTTTTATTTGATGAATTCTACACTGTTGGATTTAAAATTGAGGATAGACAGAGCTTCTATAGCGTTAGAGAATCCTGTAAGTCCATCAATACAAGCGATTAATATATCTTCAACTTCTCTAGATTTTACTGAGCCAAAACTTTGAAGATTCATTTATTCCAATAACATCTTTTTCTTCAGAAAAACTAATCCTAATAGCAATGTATACAGTTTTTTTTATAATTTATTCTTCGCTTCCTATGTGATAATGAATAGTATTCATAGAAAAATTTAGTTTCTAAATCTTGCTCAATTGTATTTTAATGTTTTTTGATAACTTGAGATTCATATTCGTCACATCTATCGCGGGGAACATTAATTTTAATTTCACTAGCACTATTTTTAAGTTTTTTTGAACGATATCCGGTTCTTGAGTTAGTAGAAGCTTTATTACGATAGTCATATTTGATATCCTCTAACTACTCTTATAGTTCTCTTCTATTATAACTGTCATTATATCTTAAAAAAGCATTAAGATCATCAGGACTAGAAATAGGATTTTATTTCAAAAATTCTCTCACTTTAATTCTTTTTTTGCTTTTCTTCTTCGGATACATTTCTTCTCACAAAAAAATCTAAGTTAGATAATTTAATATTATCTCAATTTGAAGATTTATACAAATATTTAATTAGCTCACTCTCATTTTATATATTCCTTAACTTAACATTAATACTAATGTAGTACCTATTACTAAAATTTCCACAGCTAGATAAAAAACAAGTTAATGGATTTTCTGTTTGTCCACCATTACAAAAAAATTTTTGAAGATTCAGGACTAATTTTGTATATCTTTTTCAATAAATTTTAGGAATAATAGCATAGAAGAGAAAGAGTATATGTGTATTTTAAATTTACATATCACTATGGAATAAATTTCAATAAAAAATGCTTAATATTAAAAAGAATGAAGTGAAATTATTCTTTTTTATTTTTTGAATAATTCATGTTTAAAATCATGGTTTTTATGTCAGAAAAAATAAAAAATGATGTAAACATAATATAATCACAAATAAAATATTTTGATTATAAAAATATTTTAAAAGCAATGTTATGGAGGGATTAAAATGAAAAAATATTTATTTGTTATGTGTTTAGCACTTTGTGCAAACTCATATGCAGATAGTTTGGGAGGAATTCAACTAGAAACCTCTCATATAACTGATAGCACTAGAAGTGGGGGTTCAGTATTTAATGTTGTAGAATCTAAAAATACAACAATAATTACTCAAGAAAAGATACAAGAAAAAAAATATGAAAATGTTGAAGCTATATTAAGAGAGGCTCCAGGAGTTATTGTACAAAATACAGCTTTTGGGCCTAGGATAGATATGAGAGGAAGTGGAGAAAAATCTCTAAGTAGAGTTAAAGTTATGGTTGATGGTATCTCTATCAATCCAACTGAGGAATCTATGGCTAGTTTACCAATTAACTCTATACCTGTTGAAAGTATAAAAAAAATTGAGATAATTCCTGGGGGAGGAGCAACTCTATATGGAAGTGGAACTGTTGGTGGAGTTATAAATATCTCAA
>JBOGAY010000210.1:0-2942 GCA_051655925.1 Sarcina sp.
TTTAAAGCTTCTTTTTCAGCTCTATATTCTTCTTTTGCTGCTTCTATTTTTTCTTTTTCTAATCTTTTATCTTCTTTTTTTGCTTCTCTATACTCTGTACTCATTTGTATCGCTCCTTTTTAAATGTTTACTTTTTATAATTTGAGTTTATATTTTTATTTAAATTTGTACAAATAAGAAAAATTATAAATAATTATTTTTTTTATATAAATATATATAAAATTCACTTTTTATCTTTAAATTTATCGAGAACATTAGCTATATTTTCTTTTTTAATATGAAATTTAATAATTAAGCTTAAATATATACTAAGATTGAAATTGTTTTACAGTCTATAATTTCACCATCTCTTACTTTTTTCTTTAACTCATCTAAAGATATAATAACATTCTCCGTGAACTCATCTTCATCAGTATTTTTCTCACCAAGTTCAAGTCCTGTCGCTTTGTATAAATAAATTATCTCATTGCAAAATCCTGGAGCTGTTGCTATCTTTCCTAAATACTCTATATTTTTTGCTTTATATCCCGTTTCCTCTTCAAGTTCTCTTGTTGCACAAACTTTATGATCCTCTCCCTTATCAAGTTTTCCTGCAGGAATCTCTAATGTTTCACTTTCTATAGCTTTTCTATATTGCTTTACAAGAAGAACTTTTCCATCATCAAACATTGGTAAAATAGCTGCTGCTCCTGGATGTTCAATTACATTTCTTTTTGAAGTTGTCCCATCTGGTAATTCAACTTCTAGCAAATTCCATTTTAAAAAATTTTCTTCATATAGTATCTTTGTATTAAGTGTTTTTTCTTCTAAATTTATCATAAACTCACTCCTCACTAAATATAACTCACCATATCAAGTGCATCAGAACACTTGACTGTTTATAAAAAAGCTTTTTTTATTATCTTTTAATTCTATTTTATCACTCTAACTTTTAGAAAACATCTTTTCTCATTTTTTTAATTTACATTTTTAAATTTCCTTCTTCATCAAAGCTCATTTTATAAACTAAAAATCTATCTCTACTATCATCCTTAAAACTTTCAAGTCTAACTTCTTTTTCTAATTCAAATAATGTATATTGATCTAAGAAAAATATGTAATCATCTGATGGATAAAATAAAATTAATTCTACATCTCTTTTAAATTCATAAACTGAACCTAATATGTTATCTAAAACTTTCATAAAAATTTCTACTGAAAATGGATTAAAGAAATAAAACTTATTATCTACTTCCTTTACCTCATACTTCTCTGCAAACGTGCATTCAAAGTTAACCTTATCCTCATCTACTTTATTTTTTTCAAGATATGCTTTTTTATTATTTAAAGCAAGTTTGTAAAAGTACTTATTCATCTCTATTCCTGTAATCTTGCAATCAAATAAATGATTTAAATAAAAATTTAACCTTCCTTTTCCACATCCAAAATCTACTACACTATCCGTCTTACTTAACTTATATTCTTTGAAAAGTTCATCTAAAGCTTCATAACTTGTAGGCTCATATCTATTATAATGAATGCTTGTTTCTTCTAAATCTTGCTTTCCTGCTGTTTTTATATTTAATAAATTTTCATACTGTTGTTCATTCATCTTTTCATTTCCTTTGTCCTTTTAAAATTCAAAAATTTGATAAAATAAAATTCAATAAAAATCATAGACTTTATCTTTTTATTATATTTAACTTTCTAATCTATCTACTAGATGACAGGCTACAAAATAATCTTTTTCTACTTCTTTTAATTCAGGTTCTTCTAATTTACAAATCTTTTTTGCATATTGACATCTTGAATAGAACTTACATCCTTCATGTTTATCTATTTTTGAAACTAGTTCACCTTTTAGTAAAACTTTCTTTCCTCTTTCTTTTGGATGTGTTATTGGGACAGATTCAATTAAAGCTTTTGTATATGGATGTTTTGAGGTTTTATACATTTTAGATTTATCACCAATTTCAACAATACTTCCAAAATACATAACTGCTACTCTTGATGCTACATATTTCACTACATTTAAATCATGTGAAATAAAAATATAAGATACTCCTTGTTCTTGTTGTAATTTGATCATTAAATTTATTATCTGTGCTTGCATAGATACATCTAATGATGATACAGCTTCATCTGCTATTATAATTTTAGGATTTAAAGAAAGAGCTCTAGCAATTGCTATTCTCTGTCTTTGTCCTCCTGAAAATTCTCTAGCATATCTCTCTAAAACATCTTCATTAAGACCACTTAATTTTAACAACTCTATCGTTTTTGCTTCTGCCGCTTCTTTAGTGACGAGCTTATGATATAACATTCCCTCAGACATTATATCTTTAATTTTCATTGATGGGTCAAGACTACTATACGGATCTTGAAATATCATTTGAATAAATTTGCTTCTTTCTTTTAAACTTTCTTTTCTATTTCCATTTTCGCTAATTATTACTTCTCCTGAATCTTGTTTTACAAGCCCTAAAATTATTTTAGCTACTGTTGACTTTCCACATCCTGATTCTCCTACAATAGCAAGTGTTTCCCCCTCTTTTAAATCAAAAGAAATCTTATCGACTGCTTTTACCGATTTTTTAACTTTTCCAAAAAAACTTTTTTCATACGGAAATTCTTTAGCTAATTTATTAACCTCTAAAAGTATATTTTTTTTCATTTTTTGTCCTCCTCTACAAGGTGACAAGCAACCTTATGATGTTTATCAATTTGTTTTAATAAAGGAAAACTTTTTTGTTTACAATTTTGTGTACACATATCACATCTATCATAAAACAAGCAGTAACTTTGTGTTGTATAAGGACTTAATACATTACCTTTAATTGTTTTAAGCATTTTTATCCCCTCAAAAATATCATCTAATGAAGGTCTTGAATCTAAAAGTACTTTAGTATATGGATGCTTAGGATTATCAAACAAAGTAAATATTTCTGCTTGCTCTACAATCT
>JBOGAY010000211.1:0-11350 GCA_051655925.1 Sarcina sp.
TTTAATCAAGTCATAATTATTAGAAGAAAATTAGCGGATTAATAAGAGAGATATCGTTAAAATTTTTAGAAATTAGAAAGCTGTTTAAAGATAAAAATAAAGAAAAGAAAAGTTATTTAAACATAAAAAAAATAAAGAAAAGAGTTTGTAAAAAAATTTAACGATAAAAAAATCATAAAAATGCAAAAAAATAATATTAATAGTAATGTGGATTTTTTAGAAAAAATTTAAATAAATACAAAAAATAATTAAAGAAAAAAATGTAAATGTTACAAAAAAATTCTATCGAGGAAAGTTAATAAAACTTTAGGGCTTTTTTGAAAAAAATATATACAACCTGTATAAAAAAAGAATTTGGAGAAAAAATGCGTGTAATAAAAAGTAAAACGATTTTTGTTTAAAAAAAATTAGAATGAATATATACTTCTAATTGTAAATTATAGAAAAAATAACAAAAAATTAACGTTAAAAATTTGTTGCAAAGTCAAAAAATAAAAGAGTGAATTACAGGGGAGAGGGAAAATTTTGATAGATATACACTCGCATATAATTCCTGAAGTTGATGATGGAGCTAAAAATATTGAAGTAGCTATAAGTATGCTAAAAAAGGCAGAAGAAACAAAAACAAAAAAAATTTTTTTAACACCACATTATTCAGAAGGTAAATTTAATAAAACAATTTTAGAGGTGAAAAGACTAACAGAAGAAATAAAGAAGATTGCTAAAGAAAACAACATAAGTTTAGAAATATATTGTGGACAAGAAGTTTTTTATACAAGAAATTTTTTAACAAATTTAAGAAATGGAACAATAGGAACACTAAATGATTCAAGATATATTTTAATAGAATTAGATATGGGATGTTTTGATAGAAAAGTTTTGGGCGATTTATATGAATTGAAATTAAAAGGAATTGTACCAATAATAGCTCATCCAGAAAGGTATACAGAATTTATAGAAAAACCAGAACTTATAAATGAGTTTATCGAAGAAGGTGCATTATTTCAATTAGACGCATGCAGTATGGGAGAGGACTTTGGTAAAGATATTAAAAAAACAGCAGAAATATTTTTAAAACATAATATTTATAGTTTTATAGGTTCAGATGCTCATAATACAAGAAGTAGAACAACAAATTTAGATAAATATAAAAGCAATATAAGTAAAATAAATTCAAAGTTTATAGCAGAGTCGATTAAAAATGGCGAAAAGATTTTAGAAAATAATAAAGTGATTTTTAAAGGTGAAAAAATAGAGAAAAAAGGTAATTTCTTTTTCTCATTATTCATACATTAAAAATTAGTGGTAATTTTAAGTAATAAATGAAGGAGAGACTCAGTGGGAAGTGGAAAAAAATTAAGAACAATACTACTTCTTTTTGTGGATATTATAGCTATAACACTAGCGTACTTATTTAGTTTTTATGCTAGATATGGCGAAAATGGAAGTTTAGAGTATGTAGGAATAATCTCAAATCATTTACCGATTATTATAGGATTGTATATACTTCCTATGATTTTTCTAAAAATGTATAGAAGTCTTTGGAGAGTAGCTGGATTTGAAGAATTTTTAAGAACTGGAATAGCAGTTACAATGGGATTTTTATTAAATATAATCTACTCTAATGGAGGAACACAAGATTTACCATTTATTCTAACTGCATTATCAGCGGTTTTGATATGTTTTATGGTAATAGGTGTGAGACTTTCATATAGGATTTTTAGAAGAATAATGCTCTATGGGACAATCTTCCTTGATAAAACAAGCGAAAGAGTTCTTGTTATAGGAGCAGGGTTTTGTGGAACTTTAGTTATTGATGAAATGAATAAAGAACAAAACAATAACATGAAACCAGTAGCTGTTATTGATGATAACCCTAACAAAGCAAATACATTTCTAAGAGGGCTTAAGGTATATGGAGGAAGAACAAAGATAAAAGAAGTTGTTGAAAAAGAAAACATAGATATGATTCTTATAGCAATAGCAACTCTTGATTCTAAAAATAAAAAAGAAATCATAGAAATATGTAATAAAACAAAGAAAAAAGTAAAAATCATACCAGGAATGAATGAAGTTATAGGTGGAAATATTCAAGGAATGAAAGCGATGAGAGATGTAGATTTACATGATCTTCTTGGTAGAGAGGAAATAAAACTTGATAAAACAGGTATCAAAGAATATGTAGAAAATAAAGTTGTGCTTGTAACAGGTGGCGGTGGATCAATAGGTTCTGAGCTATGTAGACAAATTGCAGGATACAAACCAAAGCTTTTATTAATTCTTGATATATATGAAAATAATGCCTATGAGATTCAAAATGAACTTAGAATGAAATATCCAAATTTGAAACAACATGCAATTATAGCATCAGTTAGAGAAAGATGGAGAATGGAAAATATTTTTGAAACTTATAGACCACAAGTTATTTTCCACGCAGCAGCTCATAAACATGTTCCACTTATGGAGTTTTCTCCGCTTGAAGCAATTAAAAATAATATTAAAGGAACATTTAACACAGCAGACCTTGCTTATAAGTATGGCGTTGAAAGATTTGTACTTATCTCAACAGATAAAGCAGTTAATCCAACAAATGTCATGGGAGCTACTAAAAGATACTGTGAAATGATAATTCAAGGAATGCACAAAAAAGCAAAAGATAAAGGAAGTAAATCAGAATTTGTAGCAGTTAGATTTGGAAATGTACTTGGAAGTAATGGTTCAGTAATACCATTATTCAAAAAACAAATTGAAAAAGGAGGACCAGTAACCCTAACACATAAAGAAATTACCAGATACTTTATGTTAATACCAGAAGCGGTTCAACTAGTCCTCCAAGCAGGTGGTTTTGCACAAGGTGGCGAAATATTTGTACTAGACATGGGGATGCCGGTAAAAATATACGATCTTGCAGAAAACCTAATTAAATTATCGGGCTTTGAGCCACATACTGAAATAAAAATTAAAGAAGTAGGTCTTCGACCAGGAGAAAAGTTATATGAGGAGCTTCTAATGGATGAAGAAGGACTAACGCAGACAGTTCATGAAAAGATATTTATAGCAAAACCTTCAGAGTTTGATGTAGATGAACTTAAAGAAAATTTCTACGAACTTATAAGAGTTGGAGAGGTAGAAGGGAATGAAGCTTTAAAAAGAAAACTTCATGAATTTGTACCAACATATGCGTTTAAAGTCAGAACCTCTGATTCTATACCTTCAAAGCGCCAAGCTAATGAAGGTGAAATAGTAAAAGATTTAAATGAAGTTGCAGTGGCAAAATTAAATTAATGTTTTAAGGGGAAATAAAAGTGAAAAAGAGAATTTATTTATCGTCTCCACATATGGGAGGAGATGAAGAAAGGTTTGTTAAGGAAGCTTTTGATACAAATTGGGTTGCACCACTCGGACCAAATGTTAATGAGTTTGAAAAAGAAGTAGCAACTTATGTTGGCGTAAAAGATGCAGCGGCATTAGTTTCAGGAACTTCTGCTATACATTTAGCGCTTAAAGCAATAGATGTGAAACAAGGGGATATAGTATTTTGTTCAAGCTTAACTTTTGCAGCAAGTTGTAATCCGATAATGTATGAGAAAGCAACTCCAGTATTTATAGATTCAGAGCCAGAAAGTTATAACATGAGTGTTAAAGCATTAGAAAAAGCTTTTAAATTTTATGAAGAAAAAGGACAAAAGGTTAAAGCCGTTATAGTTGTGCATCTTTATGGACAAGCTTGTGATATGGATTCAATAATAGAACTTTGTGAAAAATACAAAACAACAATTATTGAAGATGCGGCAGAATCACTTGGAGCAACTTATAAAGGCAAACAAACAGGAAGCTTTGGTAAGTTTGGAATCTACTCATTTAATGGAAATAAAATTATCACAACATCAGGAGGAGGAATGCTAGTTTCAAATGATGTAGAAAAAATAGCAAAAGCTAGGTTTTGGTCAACTCAATCAAGAGATAACAGAGCTTACTATCATCATACAGAACTAGGCTACAACTACAGAATGAGTAATATAGTTGCCGGAATTGGAAGAGGACAAATTCAAGTTTTAAAGGAAAGAATAGCAAAGAAAAAAGAAATCTTTGAAACTTACAAAGAAGCTTTTAAGGATATAAAGGAAATTAAAATGCCAAAGATAAATGATTTTGGAGAGCCGAATTATTGGTTATCAGCAATGACAATTAGTGAAGAAAGTACTATAAATCCAAAAGATATTATTAAAGAACTAGAAAAAGAAAATATAGAAGCAAGGCATATATGGAAACCAATGCATATGCAGCCTTACTATGAAGAATTTGAATTCTTTAATCATAATGGAGACGGGCAAAATCAGAATGAAGCATCAGCAAGCGAAAAGATATTTGAAAGAGGTCTATGTCTTCCTAGTGATACAAAGATGATAGAAAAAGAGCAACAAAATGTTATAAAAATTATAAGAAAATTATTTAATAAGTAAGGCTAGGTGAAAAAATGCAAAGAGCAATTAAAAGAGGATTTGATATTGTCGCAGCACTTGGAGGGTTACTTATTCTATCACCAATAATATTAGTTGTAGCAATTCTTATAAAAGTTAATCTTGGAAGTCCAATACTTTTTAAACAAAAAAGAATTGGATATGCAAACAAAGAATTTGAAATGATGAAATTTAGAACAATGAAAAACACAACGGATAAGAGTGGAAAGCTTTTATCGGATGAAGAGAGATTAACTAAATTTGGAAAGTTTATAAGAAGCACAAGTATAGATGAACTTCCAGAACTTATAAATATCTTAAAAGGTAATATGAGTCTTATAGGACCAAGACCTCTTTTGGTCCAATATCTTCCTTTATATAGTGGGAGAGAGCTTAAAAGACATAATGTTTTACCAGGACTTACAGGATGGGCTCAGATTAATGGGAGAAATGCTTTAACATGGAAAAAGAAATTTGAGCTTGATATCTACTATGTAGATAATTGGAGTTTATGGTTTGATATAAAAATTTTCTTTTTAACTTTTAAGAAGTTGTTTGTTAGAGAAGGAATCAGTCAAGAAGGACAAGCAACAAGTGAATTTTTTGATGGAACAAATTAAATGATTAGGAGTAAAACAGTGAAAGATATAATAATTATCGGTGCTGGTGGAGTTGGAAAAGAGGTAGCTTGGCTAATTGAACAAATCAATCAAAGAAAATTGACTTATAAAATAATAGGATTTGTAGATGATGATGCAAAAAAATTAAATACAAATATTATAGGATATAAAGTTATAGGAAATTTAGATTATTTAAAAAAGATTAATTATCAAGGAGACTTAGTTGTTGCTATAGCTAATTACGAAGTGAAAAAATCTATAATAAATAAATTAAAAGAACAAAAAGTTCAATTTCCTATAATAATGCATCCTAATATAAAACTGCATAAAAGTGTAGAAGTAGGTGAAGGAAGTATTTTATATGAAGGTTCAATTATAAGTCCAAATGTAAAAATAGGAAAGTATGTGATTATAAGTCCGAAGTGTGGGGTAGGACATGATTCTATAATAGAAGACTATGTATCACTCCTTTGGAATGTCAGTATATCGGGAAATGATTTTATTGAAGAGGGAGTTTTATTTAGTTCAGGTTCAACAATAATACAAGGTAAACGAGTAAAAAAAGGCAGTATTATTGGAGCTGGTGCAATTGTAATAAAAGAAATAAAGGAAACAGGAACATATATTGGAATACCAGCAAAAATGAAATGATAAAAACTAATTTAAGGGGAATAGAAAATGGAGAAAAGAACGTTAGAGATAGAAGAAATCTTACAAGCGATTAAAAAGCGTAAAAAGATAGTGTTTTTAATTGTAGCATTATTCTTAGTTTTAGCAGGAGTATATGGATTTGTTGTAAAGAAAGAAACACATACTGCGACTGTTAAAATATTCTCGGGTAAAACAGAAACAGCACAAAATTATTCAAAAGATGAACTAGCAGACAATTCAACACTTATGGATACTTATATAGAACTTATAAAAACAGATAATTTCATGAAAAAGGTGATAGCACAAACAGGAATTAATGCAACAACAGATACGCTTAAAAAGACAGTAAGTTTTGCAAAAACAGGATCAACACCAATTCTTACAATTTCATATACTTCAAAGAACAAAGAAACTGCTAAAAAGGTTGTAAGTGTAATAGCAAGTGAATTTGAAAAAGAAGTTAAAGAAACAATACTCAATATAAATACAAAAATTATAGAAGATGTAAAAGTTATTACAAAACAACCAGATGCGAAGAAGTATTTAGTGTTGAGTTTAGTTCTTGGGATGATATTTGGAGTTGGAGTAATTTTATTTTTAGATTATTTAGATAATAGTGTTCAAAATAAAACTCAACTTGAAAAAATGTTACCTATACCAGTTCTTGGAGAATTGCCATTAGAAAAAAGTTTATTAAAGGATAAATAGGGGGAGAAATATGTTATTTATAAAAGATAATCCAAAGTCATTATTAGCAGAGAAATACAGAAATCTAAGAACTAGCATAGAGTATTCATCTGTTGATAAAAAACTTCAAACAATAGTAGTTACAAGCTCAGAAAAAGATGAAGGGAAGTCTACTGTATCAGCAAATCTTGCTTATATTTTAGCTCAAGGAGAAAAAAAAGTTTTAATAGTTGATTGTGATCTTAGAAAACCAACAGTTCATAAAAAATTTCAAGTAAGTAATGAAGTTGGATTAACAGAAGTTCTTGTAGAAAAAATTGAATTAGAAAAAGCTATAGAAAACTTGGAATATGGAGTAGATGTTTTAACATCAGGGATGATCCCTCCAAATCCAGCAGAAATTGTTGATTCAAAAGCAGTAGAAAACTTATTTGAATATTTTAAAACAATATATGATTATATCATAATTGATACACCACCAGTTGGGATTGTAACAGATGGAGTTGTTCTTGCAGGGAAAGCAGATGGAACCATACTTGTTGTAAGAGCAAACAAAACAAAAGATTCAAGTGTTATAGATGGATATAATGAACTGAAAAAAGTTAATGCAAATGTACTTGGAACAGTTATTAATGTAGTTGAAACTCCAAAGGATAAGTATGGCTATTATGGGTATGGAGAGAAAAGAAGTAAGAGGAATAAGAAGTTATGAAGAAGATATTGTATGTAACGACAATTGGGTTAACAATGGATACATTTTTAATTCCTCATATTTTAGAGTTAAGAAAAAAAGGTTATGAAGTGGATTGTGCATGTAATATAAAAATTCCTTTGAATAAAAAATTAAAAGAAAATGGTGTTCAAAGTTATCACATCAATTTCAGTAGAAATCCTTTAAGTAGTAATAACTTAAAAGCATTAAAAGAAATTAGAGAACTTCAAGAAAAAAATAAGTATGATGTGGTGCATGTTCATACACCAGTAGCATCATTTATAACTAGATATGCCTTGAAAAATACAGGTATTAAATTAGTGTATACATGTCATGGATTCCATTTTTATAAAGGTGCTCCAATTTTAAATTGGTTATTATACTATCCACTTGAAAAAATTTCAGCTAAATGGACAGATAGAATAATAACAATAAATAATGAAGATTTTGAAAGAGCAAAAACTTTTAAACTTAGAAATAATGGTGAAGTTTTACTTATGCATGGGGTTGGAATAAATCCTGATGATTATATAATTGAAAATTTTGATAGAAGCATCTATAGAAAACAGTTTGGTGTAAAAGATGATGAGTTCATGATTTTGATACTTGCAGAGCTTAATAAAAATAAAAATCACATTCAAATTATAAAAGCATTATCTTTAATGGAAGATAGTTCAAATATAAAGGTTATATGTGCAGGTAAAGGACCGTTAAAAGAAAAGTTAGAAAGTCAAGTTAAGGAATTAGGATTGGAAGAAAACATTAAGTTTATTGGTTTTAGAAATGATGTAAAAGAACTTTTAAATAGCTGCGATTGTGTAGGATTATTTTCAAAAAGAGAAGGTCTTGGAAAGTGTTTACTTGAAGGCATGATTTTAAATAAGAAAATAATAGCTACTAAAACAAGAGGAAGTTTAACTTTGATAAAGAGTGAAAATGAAAATGCTATGTTATGTGAAAATGTAAACTTTGTAGAGTTAAAAGAAAAAATTCAAGAAATATCAGAAAAAAAAATAAAGAAATATATAGATATTAAAGAATATGAGCTTAAAGAAGTGATTCAGAATATAGAATATTTTAATAGTTAGTAGAGGTTTTGAATGCAATTAAAAAAATTAATCAAAGAAGATTTAAAAAGATATGAAAATGAAGTTTCTTTTAAAAAGTTTATTAGGTACTTTATGTTTACACCAGGATTTAAATATACAGTTTATTTTAGAATTGCAAGTCATTTAGCAAAAAAGAAGAGTAAATTTGCTATATTTTTAAAAATTATTTTAAAAAGAAAAGGCTATAAATATGGAATTCAAATTCCTGAAAATACACAGGTTGGAGAAGGCCTTTTAATAAGACATTATGGAACTATTTTTATACATCCAGAAGCAATAATAGGAAAGAATTTAATTATTTCACAAGGTGTAACAATTGGTGTAAATAACAGTGGTGTTCCGAATATAGGAAATGATGTACATATAGCACCAGGAGCTAAAGTCTTAGGTGATATAAAGATTGGTGATAATGTTGTAATTGGAGCTAATAGTGTTGTTACAAAAGATATACCAAGTAATGCTGTTGTAGGAGGAATTCCAAGTAAAGTTTTATATTATAAGGAGTAGTAAGAATGGGGGAAGAATTAAAAAAAGTATCAATTATAATGGGAATTTATAATTGTGAAAAAACACTTGATGAAGCTATAAATTCGATAGAACAACAAACATATAAAAATTGGGAACTAATAATGTGTGATGATGGATCAAGTGATCAAACTTATAATATAGCTCAAAAGTACAAGGTAAAATATGAGGATAAAATAATCCTTTTAAAGAATGAAGAGAATAAAGGTTTAAATTATACATTGAATAAATGCCTTAAAAATGTTAAGGGGGATTATATTGCAAGGATGGATGGAGATGATATATCCATAAAAGAGCGATTTAAGAAGCAAGTTAACTTTCTTAATAATAATAGAGAGATAGATATTGTAAGCTCTGACATGATTTATTTTGATTCAGAAGGTGAATGGGGCGAATCCAATATTGTTGAGAAACCTACAAAAGACACATTTGTTCAAGGAACTCCATTTTGTCATGCGCCTTGTATGGTTAGAAAAGAGGCATATATGAGTGTTGGAGGATATACAGAAGAAGATAGACTTTTGAGAGTAGAAGATTATCATCTTTGGATTAAGATGTATACAAAAGGATATAAAGGTATGAATATAAAAGAACCTTTATATAAAATGAGGGATGATAGAAATGCTTACTCGAGAAGAAAGTATAAATATAGAATCAATGAAGCATATGCAAGATATATAGCATTTAGAGATTTAAAGCTAAATAAGGCTAAAGCATTCTATATATTAAGACCGTTAATTGTCGGTTTAATACCATATGGGTTGTATATGAATATAAGAAAAGTAATTATGAAAAAAAATCAAAAGTAATAGAGGGAGATATTATGATATATATTACAAATACTCTTAGCATATTATTGCTATCAGCAATAGATTCGCTAAATAAAAAAACAAAAAAATATAATAATCTTTCAAATATTTTCTTTTGGGGAAGTTTTATAGCTTTAACTTGTATTTCAGGGTTTAGAAATAAAGTAGGAACAGACTTTTGGACGTATAAAGATATATACGTAGTATTTGGGGCAGATAAAGCAGTAGTAACTGAACCAGAATTTGGATTTCAAATCTTAATGAATTTAATTCATCTTATTACGGATAATCCACAAATGTTCTTTTTTATAACTTCTTTAATTATAAATTTTTCTATTTGTCTTTTTATAAAAAAATATTCGGTATCACCAATGATGTCTATATATTTTTATATTACTACATTTGTTTTTTATGGAACTATGAATGGTATACGTCAATATATTGCAAGTTGTATTATGCTATTAGGATTTAAGTATATAGAAGAAAGAAAAATTTTAAAATATATTTTAGTCGTTTTACTTGCAAGCACATTTCACATATCTGCTTTTATATTTATTCCTATATATTTTATTGCTAATCAAGAAATAAATTCTAAATTAAATAAAATTTTTATAGCAATTATTGGACTAGGAATGATTTTTTATCAACAATTTTTAAATGGTTTATTTAGTATAATAGGGGATTCGCATTATGGCCATTATAAAGAAACTTTCTTTACAGGAACTAATGGAGCAAATGTTTTAAGGATAATAGTTTGGTGGATACCGCTTATAATACTTATTTTAAAAAGAGAAAAGGTAAAAGAGGTGTTTGGTGATAAATCAAAAATTTTGATAAATATGTGTTTTTATGGAGCGTGTTTTATGCTACTTGCATATAGACATGTATATTTTGCGAGATTTTGTATGTATTTTGATTTTTACTATTTGTTAGCATTGCCATTTGTATATAAAATTTTTGAAAAAAAGACTAGTAGATTCCTTTGCTATTCAATGATTATAGGATATTTTGCATATTCATTTTTATTGTTATTACGAGGAGAATCAAATATTTATCCTTATAATTTTAATTTAGATTTATTTTAAGTGAGGTGAGAGTTTGAAAGTAAAAGTTTTACAGTATGTTGGTGCAATGAATAGAGCAGGTGCAGAAACATTATTAATGAATATATATCGAAATATTGATAGAGATAAATTTGAGTTTCACTTCATATCTCATACAAAAGAAAAATGTGATTATGATGATGAGATAAGAGAACTTGGAGGTAAAGTAATTTATCTAGAAAGACCTAATTTAGTTAGTATGAGTAAATATAAAAAGGAATTCCAAAACATAGTTGAAACATATGGACCATATAACGCTATTCATACCCATATGCAACTTATAAATGGATTAGTGTTGAAGACGGCTAGTGAAGTCAAAGTTAAGAATAGAATATCACATGCTCACTTAAATGGCGATTATAGTAAAGATAGTTTTGTTCGAAATATATACAGAAAGTATTCAAAATACTTAATAAAAAAGTTTGCAATTACTAATCTAGCGTGTTCTATTCCTTCGGGAGAATATTTATATGATGGAAGAAAATTTGAGCTTATGAACAATGCTATTGATTTAAAAGCTTTTGATCATGGAGATAAATACAAAGATTATTTAAGAAATGAATTTGGACTAGCTGGTGATATAAAAACAATAACTCATATAGGAAGATTTGTAGAAGCGAAGAATCATAAATTTATAATTGAAGTTTTTTCGCAGCTAATTAAAGAAGATAAAA
>JBOGAY010000212.1:0-3201 GCA_051655925.1 Sarcina sp.
CCCATAACTATACATACAATTGGCATTGTCATCCCAACACCACTCATTGCAATAGCTCCAACACCCGGTATTCTTCCTATAAACATTCTATCAACGATTGTATAAAGTGCATTAACTAACATTGCTATAATTGCTGGAATTGAATACTTAAATAAAAGCCTTATTATCGATTCACTTCCTAGCTCTTTATTACTATTATTACTCATGAAATTTCCCCCTAAATTATTCACTCTTTTAATATATTAATTTACTCCTCATTAGTTTACTTAGTCATCTAACTTTTTTAAACAAAAAAAACTAGGTAGACATTGCATCCACCTAAAAGTCTTTAAATAATTTCCTTAACCGTTGGTAAGTTATAGAACAATACAAGTGATGAAATCATTTGAACTGTTGCTAAAATAGAAATTAGCACATTTACTATCATAAGTGAAGATGGTAAAAAGATTAAAATCATTTTAAGACCCGCCATTAAAACACCTGTAATAACTGATAAAAGTAAAAGTTTAGCTAAAACATCTATCATATGATTTTTAACAACTTTGAAGCTATCAACTGCACTTTGAATCATAGATTTATTTTGAAGTGCTCCCATAGGAATTGAAACTGCTAAAAGCACACTAATTACAATTCCAGAAAAAGGAATTATAGCTCCTACTCCAAATAAGAAACTTTGAAATATTATAGCTCCTGATGCAGGAATCCAATTTTCTTTAAATAATTTAATCGCACCAATTGCACCAATCATATTCCCTCTAGCCCTATTATCTATAAGCTTTATAACTGAAACCATATATACAATTTGAACTATAATACCAACTATTTGTACTACCATAGCTGGTAACTTAAACATAGCTATTACCATTATCGGAAGCTGTGCAAGTAAACTTATAATTGCTAAATCTTTTATATTATTCTTAAACAGACCAAGCACTGCCTTAAGATATGCTCCAAATCCCATCTTTCCATTAAAACATGAGTTTACTATTGTTGCTGTTCCATTATTCATTAAGCTTTACCCCCTAAAAAATAATTTTCTTATTATTAATGATATCAAAGAAACATACAATTTATTGTAAATATATAATTTGTTCTCAATTATTTATTATTTTATTAATATTCCAAAATATTATGACAAGCAAAAAACCTACCTTATAATTTAAGATAGGTTTTAAGATAAGCTTTAAAACTCTTAGTTATATATTAGCAACTTTTTCCTTCAATCAAAGTATGAGGAAGCTCAAAATATGCATTATCAATTTCTTGATTATTAAGTAACTTTATAAGCATTCTCATAGCAACTGAACCCATATCATACATTGGTTGCTCTATTGTTGTAATTGTTGGATAGAAGTTTTTAGCCATTTCAATTCCATTAAATCCAATAACTGAAACATCTTCTGGCACACTAAAATTATTTTCTCTTAATGTATTTATAGCACCCATAGCTATTTCATCTGATGCACAAACTATTCCATCAATCTTATGTCCCTTAGCTAAAATTTCTGCAACACCTTTTTTCCCAGTTTTAATTTTTAAATTTTTAAAGAAACATAATTCTTCATTAACTTCTATTCCAGCTTCTTTTAAAGCCTTCTCATATCCTTCAAATCTCATTCCCCAAGCATTTTTTTCACTCTTAGAAATCCCTATAAAAGCTATATTTTTTCTTCCTTTATCTAAAAGGTGTTTTGTAGCTTCATAAGCACCAGCAACATTATCAATACTTACACTTGGAAGTGCATTATCTTTATTGCTTGTTTCAACAAGAATTGTCTTTATATCTAACTCATTTATTAAATCTAAAGTATCTTGCTCTAATGATGAACTCATATAAAGAACACCATCAACCATCTTCTCTTTTAAAACTCTAAGGTATTCTTTCTCTTTCTCTCCATCACAATCTGAATTACAAAGCATTACATTATATTTATAAATATTAGCAACATCTTCTGCACCCCTAACTATTTCTGGATATACTTGACTTGATATATCAGGAACTATTATTCCTATAGTTCTAGTTCTTTGTGTTTTTAAGCTTCTAGCAACTATATTAGGTCTATATCCTAACTTCTTAATAGCTTCTTGAACCTTTTTTTTAGTTTCTTCATTAACAACATCTATATCATTAAGAACTCTTGATACCGTTGCTATTGAAACACCTGCTTCTCTTGCAACATCTTTTATTGAAGTAGCCATTTTATCATCTCCCACCTTATACTAATTATCACTTTCATATATAAATTAATTAATCATATTTTTTCATTTAATTTACATTATTTATTATTAATTATATTGAAAACGAAATCTTTTTTCAATATATTTTCAAATCTCTAGAAAATGTATCAGAAATTTCATATTTGTTTTAACGATACACTAATTTTAAAAATAAGTTTTTCCTTTAATATATAAATACCTCTCCTATTTTATAAATAGGAGAGGCTTTATATCTAAAAACTATTGTTTCTCAACAGCCATCTTAAGTTCTTCACCATTAATTTTAACTGTTTCATAATTTGGAGCTTCTACTCCATACTTAACTTCAACAGTTAAAGTTTCTTTCTTAATATTATCCTCAAACTTCTTAGCAATGTCCATTAACATGTCATTATCAGCAAGATAAAGATTAATTTTATCTGAAACTTCAAATCCACTTTCTTTTCTCATGTTTTGAATTTTTGATATCATCTCTCTTACATGACCTTCTTCTCTAAGCTCATCTGTGATTGTTGTATCAAGAACTACTCCAACAGCTCCGTCACCAGCAAATCCAAATCCTTCAAGACCACTCATAGTAACAAGTAACTTCTCAGAATCTAATTCGATTTCTGTTCCATCAACATTGATTACTTCAGTTTCTCCATTTTTGATTTTTTGTGCAAGTTCCATTTGATTTCTAGCAGCAATTTCTTTTCTGATACCAGGAATCATTTTACCAAAAGCTTTTCCTAAAACAGGTAAGTTTGGCTTGATTTCAAAGTTAACATACTTAGAAACATCAGCTCCAAATTCAACCTTCTTGATGTTTAACTCATCTTTGATTATCTCTCCATAATACTCTGGAAGAGCATCTGTTGAAACTAACATCTCTGAAAGTGGCTGTCTATTTTTTCTATTAGCAGTATTTCTAGCACTTCTTCCAAGTTTAACAATCTTAGCTGCAAGATCCATTTCAGCTTCTAATTCTGGATTAATAGCTGA
>JBOGAY010000213.1:0-7849 GCA_051655925.1 Sarcina sp.
TAACTATACAAAGGGGAAATTAGTGAATATTGATACTAATTTAGTTAAAACTTTAATAAAAGAACAATATCCAAATTTTTCTGACTTAAAAATAGTAGAAGTTGAAAATAGTGGAAATGATAATAGAACATTTCATTTAGGAGATAGCATGTTAGTTAGGCTTCCTAGTGGAAAAGAATATGCATCTCAAATTGAAAAAGAGATGTACTGGTTACCTAAATTAAGCCACTATATTTCGCTTGATATTCCATTACCTTTATTTAAAGGAAATCCAACTAAGGAGTATCCGTTTAATTGGGGTATATATAAATGGATAGAAGGAGAAACATTAACATATAAGGATATTCTAAATTTAGATTTATTAGCCATTGATTTAGCTAAATTTTTAAAAGAATTACAATCTATTGATGCTACATTAGGTCCTAAAGCAGGAAAACATAATTTTTATAGAGGTGGAAGTCTAAATATTTATGATAATGAAACTCGAATAGCTTTGAAAAACTTAAAAAATATATTTGATACAAATTCATTAGAAAATATTTGGAAAAAATGTCTTAAATCAAAATATACTAATAAACCAGTTTGGATTCATGGAGATATTGCAGTAGGAAATTTACTTATTAAAGATGGAAGACTATCTGCAGTTATTGATTTTGGAATATTAGGAACTGGTGATCCTGCTTGTGATTATGTAATAGCTTGGACTTTTTTTAGCAATAAAAGTAGAGAAATTTTTAAAAGTCATTTAAATTGTGATGAGGAAACTTTTGAACGTGCTAAAGGATGGGCTTTATGGAAAGCTTTAATAAGTTATGATATAGAGAATCCAAATTCAGTTATTTCAAAGTGGGCAGCAAATTGTATTAATCAAATATTAAAATAAAATATGTAGAGAGAATAGTTGAAAATTAGCTATTCTCTCTTAAATTTTTTAGAGATTTAAATTTTAGTTATTTTTTAAAAATAGATTTTGATTATATAAATTTAAATACCTTAAAGGAGCTCCTTTTCTAAGTTTATAGCTGTTATATTTTTTATCATTTGAAATATTATCGAGATTAAATATTTTTTTTACAGCTTTTTTGTGAACTACGGTGATAATTTGTTTTCCTTGAACGATGTATTTTAATTTATTTATCTCATAGTTTCCATTTTTAAGGGCCTTTTCTTTCAGCTCATCAGGAACCATCTCTTTTTTTATAGATTCCATATCGATACCTTTAACCCTTTCAAGATACCTTAGAATAGCATGCTCTGTTATTTTAATAACAGCTTTTTCATTGGGATGTTCAAGATTCCAATTTTGAACTTCCTCTCTAAGTTCAGGAGAGTAAATAATACGATTGTAAGTCAGATGACTATTATAGTCTAACTTATTTAAAAGAAATTTTTTAATACTTTCTTTTTCTAAAATTTTTGATTTAAGTGTTATTATATTAGTTTCAAGGACAGTTAAATTTTGTTCTTTATTCAAAATATTAATATAATATTGCACATTAAATTTTGAGTCTAGAAATTTAATTAATTTTTTAAAGAACCTATGTTTGGAAGAACTATTACATTTAAAAATTTCATTTCTTATTTTTTCAAGACTTTTTTCTACTCCTATTAATTGTAGTTGTAAGTTAATTATAGTTGAATTAACCTCTTTTACTTTTGATTCATAGCTTATATATTTTTTTATATTTTTAGTCATTGATTGCTCCTTTTAATATTAAAGTTCAGATGTTAATTTAAAAATAAAAGGATAGGAACTTATTCTAGAAGGATTTGAATGATAAATAAAGTTTAAAGTTTCTCCAATAAGTTCATATTCTTTAGAGGTAACTTTAGATTTACTAATAACTCTTTTAATATTTGGCGAAAATGTTAATGTCCCTTTGATACCAGTTTTATGAAATGAATAATACATGTTATCCTTTTCATTTATCCAAATTCCAATAGAGTATTTTAAAAATCCAGATTTAGATCTACTAATTGATTTAAAACCACTTTGAATATTAGAAATATACGCTTCTTTAAATTTATTTGTATCAAAATAAGGCCTAAGGTTAGTATTTTCAATTAAAATAGTTTTATCATTAATAATTAGAATTTTAATCTCTTCACTTCTGCTATTAGTATATTTTATATTATTTTCATCTAAGATTTTAAAAAAATTTCTGCTTAAATCATTATTTTCCCATTCATAACAACTATCAATTGAAATTTTCCCATTATCATGAATAAGTATATTTTTAATTTTACCATTTTTTAAATGATAGCCACCCATTCCAGAAAAAATATGATAAAGTTTATGAAGTTTACTAATATCTCTATTTTTTATTTGTTCCTTGATAAAAAATTCATCTAGAGATCTTTTAACAGCGATATTTATGGCTGTATCTTCTAAATTATTTATACAGATACCTTGGCTAATTATATTTGACTTTTCTTTAATAAGTTTATATCCATCAATTTCTAACTCTTCAGAATTAGAAGAATTTAAAATAAAAAGATTCCAATCATCATTTTCAATAAGATTATTAAAAGAGATAACTCCTCTATCTATAATTTTTAAGTTTGGATAAATTTCATTGGAAATGCAATTTTTTATAATTTTAACATCAGAATTAGATCTGTGTTCAAGAGTAGATTTACCTTTTAAAATATCCTCAACTCTGTATAAATTAATTGTTTGAGTATGCATTTTTAGATTTTTTTGAAAGAAATTCATAGTACTTTTAGGTTTAAAGTTTTTATAATTTGAAAGAGTAATAAATTCAACTTTTATATACTCTGATAGGTATTTATTAAACGAATTTTTTAATATTGTAAAAAAATATGAACGAAGTTTTGAAATTTTATTTATATCTTCAGTTAAAAAAATGGTTTTATGATCTTTAGTAAATGGATTTCCTTTAATAAAATGTCCATTTTCATCAGGAATCATAAGTCTAGTAATAGGATTAAAATTTATTCTCTCCCTAGCTTTAAAGATTTTTGTATTTTTGAAGGCATTTTTAAAATATTTTTCATCACTAAAAGTAACTTGATTTAAATTAATCTCATAGTAATTAGAATACTTAGATTTATTTATACCTACTTCTATAAATTTAAAGATACTTTTTGATTTATCTGTATGAAGAAAAAAATATAAAGCATTAATATCTATAAATTTTATATCCTCATCAGAATTTTCTACTTTAAATTTACTATAAGGAAGCTGTCTAGAAAATAACTTTAAAAGATAAAGCTCATCTAAATCTTTCAAAGACTCGATACTTTCACATAAATTTTGAGGTGTTGATAAAACTAAATTAAGAAGTTGAATTTTTTCTAAATTTAACTTTTTATTACCCAAAACAAAAAGTTCACACTTATTTGTATTGTAATAATAACTTCTAATGTTTACTATATTCTTGATAACTTTAAAAAGTTTAGCATTAAAATTTCCATAACCATCTATTTTTAATAAAGAGTCATTTATTTTTACTTTAAAAATATTAAAATTTTCTATAATATTTTTATAGTTAATATCTGTTATTTTAAGTTCTCCACTATTGTAATAATTATTTTTACTCATTTCTATCTCTTCCTTCAAGTAGCTTTACTAATTTATATAGAACATCATGATTAATCTCTAATTTATCTTTATCTTCTTTTGAATAGTTTATAACTCCAGAAACTACAATAACCTCCGAATCTTCAAAGTTTTCGCTAGGAGTAAGTTCTCCATCTTTAGTCAATGTAGTTTTATAATATGAAAAAGATTGTAAATTATTTTCAGAGATAGGACTAATTAAATTTATAATAAATAATTTATTATGAAAGTTTATATATTTAGATTTAATTTGAACTCTATTTGTAATCTCTTTTGCTAACAAATCTCTGTAGTTAAATTTATCTAAGTTAAAGTTTTTATAGTCAATATAATGTCCAGAAGAGGTTATGTCATCAAAAATTTCAACTAATCCTTTTGATACAATAGTTTCACTTGATTTAAATTGTAAAGTATAATTTTCTAAAAGTCTTCGTATAATAACCTCTCCTAATTTACCTTTAAATATAGCTTGATAGATATACGGTAGAATAATAGAGTAATTTTCATCAAAATTTCCAACTTTTTCATTTAATAAAGATTTAAGTTCATCAACTTCTTTTAAAAGGCTTAAACGACACTCATCTTTAGAAACAGAGTGTGTACTTGATTTAGAGAAGTCAAGAGAAAGCAAACTATTTTCATCATTAAAGATTGCTAAATAGCCAGAAATCTTATCTTTATAATCAAAGTATGCTAAATGATTTTCACTATACTCTTTTGTTGGGTATTTTAAAATATGAGCTCTAAAATTTTCATATTTTTCATAGAGTTCTTTTAGATTTTGAATAGCTTTAGAATCTAGATTTTCTTTAGGATGTATAATTAAATTGTTATATTCTTGTATTTTTTCTAAAAATTGACTATCAAAATAGTTTTGTATAATTTTATTTTTTCTTTCTAGCATAGAATTTATATTTTTTGTATATTGATTAGTTAAGGAGAAGTTGCTTTCTAATTGCTGTTTTATAAATTTAAAATCTTGAACTGTATCTCTTCCATTTAAATTAAATTGACTTAGAACTTTAGCGGCATCAAGATCTAAGTATATATTTCTTTTTACACATCTAACTTTTGTACGATTACAACGGCCTATTGCTTGAATAATCCAAGAACTAGCATTTTCTACATAGTCATTAGAGGATTTATAAAATTTAGTAAAAATTTTCTTACTAAAAGAGTTAAGAAGACGTGCACTTGTTTTTTCACAGATAATTTTACTTTCTTCCAACATATTTACATAATAAAGTAAAGTTAGTTTATCTTGATTAAAGCTTTCATCAAATTCAGCTAAATTAGTTTTATTTTCTATAGCAATTTCATCTATATCTTTCATATTAAGATTAAATTCGTAATATTTTCTAGCTTTATTATCAATTTTAACAAGTTTTTTAGAATGAGGTTTACCTTCATATTCAAATTTAATATTTACTCCTACTCCAGCACTTTGTAATGAGCTAAAAATAATAACTTTTTTATTCATAAATTTTAGATTTGTTAAAAGTTCACTATTTTTATCTGCTAGAGATTTTTCTAGTTCTGCTGAATTAAAACTTTTAAACCAAATTTCTTTTTTTAATTTTTTTCCAATAGTAACAGCAATTTTTTCTAATGTACCAATTGCAGAGAAGCGATTAGATAAAAATAGTAAGCTAGAAGTTGTGTTATCTAAAATAAAATTAAGAAATACTAAAGCTCCATAAAAAATATAATCTTCTGAGTATTTAAAAAGAATAGCATCTCCTTCACTATCTATAAGATTGGTAATGAGTTCTAAAATTTCTAGATACTCTTTTTCCTTTAACTTTTTCTTTATATTTTCAAATCCTTTTAATTTATTGAAGCTCCAAATATCATCTTCTGAATACACATTAAGAGTTCTTTCAACTTTATTTTCAAAACTATTAATAAAATTTAGTTCTTCTCTTAAAATAGCTTTCTCCTCAGAATTAAGTTCAATAAAATCTGTTTTTAAAAATCGTTTTAACCAACTTAAATCAAAATTTCCAATAATTGTATCACTACATGCAGTAGCTGAAATTCCATAGAGAAGATTATTTTGACAAATGAGCAAAAGTAAAGACTCAGGAGTCATAAACATATGATAATAGTTTAGAATTGCTCTATTATTATAATCCCATTCTGTATTTGCTTCATGTATATTAATATATTTACATCCATTTAAACGAACGCCGTATGTTAAGTTTTGAGAGATATTTTTTACTTGATAAGAATAAAAATCATTATACTCTTTAAAGATATCTTTATTAATATTATCATCAAAAAAGAAATGATTAATAACCTCTTGTAATTTTACGTCACTAGAAGCTTCACTACATTCATCAAGTCTAATATTAAAAGCTTTAAATAAATTATATAGTTCATCATGTGAGTGTTTATAAAGATCCTCTATAGTAGAAGAAAGTTCTAAATCTGAAATAGTGGGATTTATAGTCCAATATCTATTAGACTTATTTAAATATAACTTAGAACCATCTTTAAGAATAAAATCCTCTTTCTTTTGAAAAAGATCAATACTTTGAATTCCATCCAACTGAAAATATTTAGAGGTAGTGGAGTACTTTTCCCTTAATTCATTTCCAGATTTTATATAGTTAGAAACTAGAGATTTTAAACTACTTATTTTTTCAGATGAAAGATGGTGTTCTTTTTCTAAGTCTTCAATAATTAGTTCAAAAAAATTATTATCTTCTCTTGAAAAACTATTAAATCTATTATTAAATTTTTCAATAATGCCATTTACATGAAGAGTTTTGTTCTCTTTGATATATTTTAAAAAATTAGATTTAGCACTATCTATTTCATCTATAATAATAAGATTATTCTTTTGATTATAAAAATATTCATTTTTTATTCCACTAAAATAACCATAAAGAAACTTATCAGTAGTCATAATATAGATTTTTTTATTTCGATTTTCAGGTATAATCATAGGAAAAAGTGTTACATAAAAATTAGGAATTTTAGTATTTTGTAATTTTTCTAATTCAACTTTATCTGAAATATGATTAGATTTCTTTAAACGTTCAACTTTTTTTAGATAATGAATTAAATAATCTTTAAGCATATTTATGCTTTCAGAAGTGTACCCATAAAAATCAAAATTGGAGTTTTGATTTACTTGGGTCAAGCAGTAGCTAATAATTTTTTTTACTTTCTCTAATTTTAAGGTATTACTGTTTAGCAAGGTAAAAAATTTTTCGTTGTGATTTAGAGAATATAGAATCTCTTTAAATACTATACCCTCTTTTAAAATATCTGTTCTCGAAAGAATATTGAGAATATTTGTATTTAGATTTTCACAATTTCTTTCTTTAAGTCTTGATAGAATACCTTTTCTGATACTGTTTATATTTATTTTATTATTGGTAAGAATAATAATTTTTTTACCTACTGTATTTTCATCAGTTATATAACTTTCTAAAATTGTGGCACAAAATTTTTCCAATTGGTATGTTTTACCATTTCCAGTAGGGTGTTGAAGAGGTAAAAAACCTTTATTTTTAGAGTAGTTATTTAAAAAAATCTTTTCAAGAGAGTCAATTCTATAATTTTTTTCTTTTTTTATAGAATTATTTTTTTGAGATTCAATAGAATTGTTAATAAAACTAGTAAATTCTAAAGGAGCTTCAAGATTAAATATATCCTTAGAATTTATTGACATATTAATCGAAGATTTTTTTCTTAAAAGCTCTATATATAAGTTCAAATCATCTATTTTTGAAATGAATCCTGATTTTAAATCTTGCTTTAAGATATACTCTATAGTCTTGTTTATTAAATTACCGTTTTTAAAAATTAGATTCTCAGCCTCTTTAATAGTTTGAATTGTAGTTGGATTTGTATATCTACTACGACAGAAATTAAAAATAAAATATTTTTTAATATCGTCTAAAGAGAGCCATTTAATATTACGCTCATCAATCATTCGAAACTCCATAGATAAGTAATTTTTTTTAATTTTTCCACCACTACCCAAAGTTTTTTCTCCTCGTAAGCGCATAAATATTTCTGAGCCAATATTTGTGATAGTACAAAATTCTTTTAAAGCCATTCCACTATTCATAAAAACCTCCGTGTAATAAATTAAGTCATATTAATACAGAGCAAGTTGCCCGTCAATAAAAAAATATAAAAAAACACGATTTTTTAAATAATCGTGTTTTTTATTTATATAAATTCTTAAAAGCTTTTATTATTCTATTTCGTTAATTAATTCTTGGGAACTTGAGCTGTCGTCAATCTCTT
>JBOGAY010000214.1:0-7786 GCA_051655925.1 Sarcina sp.
GGCTCCATTGAACCCTTGTTAAATCTAATTTTAAATTTTTATCTTGACTATAAATTTTATTAAAACCTAACCTTTCTAAAAAATCATTTATCTCTAAAATAGATTTTGTAATAGTATTTTCTTTTAGATTTAAATTATGTACCAAATTTTCTTTCGTTGTTTTTGTTTGATATAAGATTTTTAAAATTTTTACTGTTGTTTCATACATTATAGCTATTCATCCTCCAATAATTTTTCAAATAAAAACAACAACAATTTTAATTTAAAATCATTGCATCTAACTATTCTTTAAGGTACACTCTATAATTTTATGTTGTAAAATTATTACTATTTCTTTATTTCGTTTAAGTTTCTATTCTCTAAAAATGATAATCTAAAATATATATTCTATGATTCTTTATATTGAACTTATATTTACCATTTCAAGCTAGGCATAATCTTCTTTTAATGTTTTTTTAGCGCTAACCTCTTTCTGTTATTAATATAAATTAACTATAATTTTCTCTCTACTTACTTCTATATTATTATTTATATATAATGAAACAACTAACAAAAAATCTATTAAGAAAGTTATATTTTCAGATAATAATAAATTATATTGATTATTTGAATAATTGTATTTTTTTCTAAATATGATATATATTATTTAGAAAGCATAAAATATTATTTATTTATTAATACTAAATGTATCAATATTTATGCATTGGAGGTAAATTAACACTTTTAATGTATATACAAAAATATAAAGAAAGCATTGAAGAAATTTTCAAACGTTATGAAGGGCTTATTTATACAAATAGCAATAATATTAAGCGGCAGACCTAAAAGAATAAAAAATATAATACTGAAGAACAAAAAGAAAGATACGCAATTATTTAGAAAATTATATGAGCTAAAAATACGAATCAATTATATAATGTTAAAATAATTTTGTTGTTAATAAACTTTAAATATTTTAATAAATAAAAATACAATATGAGGAATAATATGAAAAAAATAATTTTACTATTAATATCCGGATTTATACTAATAGGAGTAATTAAAATTGTTTGGGAAGAAAATCAAATAGAAAGAGTTTATATGATAAACAAATAAAAGAAACTTCTTCTAATTTTATGTAAATACTATAAAATGTAGAGTAACATTTTATATTTTTAGGGATGATTTTTTAGTCACCCCTTTTAAAATACCCATTTTTATATATTTTAGAAAAATCTTAACAAAGTTGAAAATAGTCTGCTTTTCTAATTTTATGCTTTCATATACTTAACTTAAAAATATATTTAAAACCACTATGTTATGTGATTTGACATCAATTTCTTTGATGTCTTCTTTAATTTTTTTAGTTTATTGATTCTCTAAGTTTTAGTTAATATTTAAAAGCTTTATATCTCTTTCACTTTTTTGCTATACTAATTTATTTTTTGTATCATTTATTCTAAAATTTCATATTTTAAAACTTTCAATACCCTATCTCCATCTTCTGCTAAACCATTGGTTGCCTTGCCTTTATCAATACCTCGAATTTTAATTTTAACTTCAGGATAAGAATTCTCACCCTGAATCAATCCACTCATATACTCATTTAGTTTATCGCTTTCTCCATCATATATCCAATAGTCTTGTCCTGTTTTGTCATCAGTAAATATTTCAAGCTCGTAACCATAAGTATATGTTCCTGTATATTCCTTTATTTTTGAATTAGTACACGCTACAAATGTTGTAAGTATACTTAATAAAATAATTAATTTTTTATTCATTTTTTCTCGCTTTCTAAGATTCTTTATTTTTTTCTTCTTTATCATTTTCTAGAGAAGCTATCATCAATTCAATTAATTCTTCTAATGTTTTTGTTTTTGTTTTTTCTTTTAACTTTTGTTCTTTTTCACTTTTTAACATAATCTTCTCCTTATATACCTTTTTTATCATATTACTCTATTATTTTATATTTTTATTAAAAATTACATGAAATATTTATATCTAGCTACATAATCATAAAAAACTTACATAAAAAAACAACTCCATAAAAAGAAGTTGTTTTTCGAATCTATTTTAATTTTCTTTACTAAACCATTTAATTTGTTCAACTATAGATGATAAAAAAACATCATCTTCATAAACATCATAATGACCACAATCATATTCTAATAATTTTTTATCACATTTCAATACTTTGTATATAAAATCCATTTCTTGAGGTAAATTTACAATATCATTATTGGCTTTTAAAAGTAATACTGGCACATTTATTTTATCTAAATATGAATCTATTGATAATTCATTAATATCACTAATAGTCGCTAATGATAACTTTGTACTCAAAAGTGTTGAAAACTCCTCTTTATATTTCTCTAAAAATACTTTACTTTGAGAATCAGACAATAGTCTTTTTAGAGGAAGTAATAATTTTTTGTTTTCTAAAATTTCTTTATATCTAATATTTTCAAGCTGATTTAAATATTTTTCTTTCCCTTCAAAATCTAATAAAGATGTATTATTTCTTATTCCATTTGAAAATGTAATTTGTGCATATACTCCTGAGATCCCTGGTAGTGTAGCTGCTAACTTTAATACATACAATCCACCTAAAGAAGTTCCCCATAAATATAATTGTTTATCTCTAAACTCCTCATTTTTTTTCAAATATAAAATAACATTTGAAATATCTCTTATCTGATTCGAAGGAATTATCTCTGTTTCTCCTTCACTTTTTCCAAATCCATTATAATCAAATGTAATAACATCGAACCCTTCTAATGAAAATTTTTCTGCATATTTTGGAAAAAATAAATCTTGAATTCCTGCAAATCCGTGGCACATTAAAATAACTTTATTTCTTTTATTTTTTAAATTAGCCTCATAATGGTTTCCTTTTAAAATATTTTTATCAGAATAAATTTTAAACTCTTTTATTTTCATAAGTATCTCCCTTTGATTTCAAATATTATTTATATATAACACCTTTTAAAATACTTGTCAATTAAAAGTATTGATCAAAAACATATGGAAAAATTATAATTATCTCTCCTTATAAAAATTAATGTCTATATTTTTTTTATTGATGTTATTATTTGAAAAATTAATGTGTTATCATAAAAAATAAAATTACAAATATTATTTTTAGATTTTAAGTTTGTTGAAATGATAGAAAATTTATTTTGTATAATTATCCTTTTGGTTTTTTAGCCTTTGTTAATATTAAACATATCTCTAGAAATCCAATATCTTTGTTTTACAATTCCATTTTCTATAATTTCATTCTCTAAAATTCCACCATTTTTAATAATTACATTTGCAGAGGCAATATTATCTTTTGAACAAGTTATTAAAATTTTTGATATTTGCATCTCTTTACATTTTTCTAAAGCAAGAGCCAGCATCTGTGTTGCGTATCCTTTATTACGTTCACTTGGTCTAATTCCATAACCAATATTCCCATCACTTTTTAATAAACCTTCGTTAAGATAATGTCTAATATCTATTGCTCCTATTAAATAATCAGAATCATTGCTAACTAAAAAATAAATATCTGAAGGAACAATTCCTCTCGCTAAATTAATTCCTTTTGAATTATTTTCAGATTCAATTAAAAATTCTAGAAAAGATTCACAATTCCCTTTCACTCCGAAGGGGATTAATTTTTCTTGGTTTATTTCAAATTCATTGATTAAACTTTCCCGTTCATTCTTATAGTTTTCTGTTAATTTAATAAGTTTCATTATTTCCTCCTATTAACTTTATTGTTTCCATTAACTCAAAATTTATTGAAACTGCTCCAATCCTTTGAGGTAAATAACTGGCTATTCGATTAATTAATAGTATTATATGATGAATTAGTTAGGTACAACAATCTTAAAAGTTCATCGTTAAATAAAATTTTCTCTTTTTTTTTAACTTTAAAAAATCTTTATCATTGGAGTAAATTTTAAACCATTAAAACATATTTCGTTATTTTGTTGCTTAAATCCTAATTTTTTATAGAATTCTTTCCCATAAACCGAAGAATTAACAGTAAGTTTTTTGATTCTACTTTCTTGACATTTACACTTTGCAAATTCAATTAATTTCGTTCCTATCCCTTGCTTAGTAAAAGATTTTTTTACAAACAACAAAGAAATATGACTATTATTTTTAAGACCTAATATTCCAATAACTTCTGAATTTATAGAATAACAAAATAATTCTAGTTCTTTTTTTTCAAGCTTTTGCTTCAATGAAGATTCAGATATAAACTTTTGAAATTCATCAATTCCTTCTTGAGATAAATTTGAACTTTCAAATTCTATAAAACTATTTAAAATCAAGTTAAGTCCAAGTGATAAATTATTTTCATCTAAAATAGTAATAGCCATAAACTTTTCTCCTCTAATTTTTTAATTATTTTATCTCTTTAATTTTTAATTGCTCTGCTTTAGATATATTTTTTCGTAACCAATCATTCGATGGCAAATCTTTAGTTCTTCTTTCAATCTCATCTTTTGTTAAGGCATCAAATAACTTAGTGTTTTTTAAAGAGGAAGTATTATTATTATTTGGAAGATATTGCTTTTCTTTTAAATAATCAATAAAAGGCCAAACAGAATCAGGAGCTAAATTTACTTTCCAATGTCCATAAATAGCTGGATGATGGGAAGTCATAAGTATAAAATCATTAAACTTATATATGCCATATTTTTTATTGGAATTATTTTTCAAACATTCTACTTTTTGATCCAAATTATCTCCTAAAATTTTTACAAAATTATTTACTCCTTGTACTGCCCATTCACCTTGAGTAATAATCAAAGTAGGCTCTAAAATTTTTATTTCTGCTATTAAATGTTTAATACAATTATCTTTCATACATTTTGTAGAATTAACATTTGAAATCTTTGAAAATTTATCTATTTTTTGAAAAGAACATCTGTATACATCTGATAAAGTATATGCAGAAAGAACATTCTCACTTTCGATGTTAAATATATATTTAAGAATGTCTCTTGTCCCTTTCATATGATTATTCATATTTTTCCAATTAATACAATTTAATACTGTTTCGTTGAAAGCAATAAAATTAGGTAAAATTCCAAATTTTAAATTCGACATATATCCATACTCTTTTCCTATAATTAATATTCTAACTTCTTTCCCTTCAAATTCCAAATCATAAAAAGGCATAACTGCAGCAGTAGCCCCTGCAAATTGCTTCATAAACTTTTTTAAATTGATCGATTTAGAACAATCAGAAAAACTTTCACAGAAAAAATTATCTGCATTTAACCCATTTTTATCATAATATTCTTGGAGTTTTTTTATTCTTTCTTGTGTTTTAGACATATTAAATTTCCAAATATTTATCACCTCATTTTAATTTAAAATTATAAAAAATAAATTCATACTTTTTAGTTTTAAATAAATTTTACTACTAAAGTAGTAGGCTTTACAAAACCTACTGTAATATTATCTCTTATAATTAAGAAAATAAAAGCTTCTATTAATTCGAGTATACTTTGTAGCTATTATTTTTGTCAACGATTTTAGTTGCTTTTTATTTTTGTAAATGCTATTTTTATTCATATTTGATACAAAATTTTTAATTTTTGTGTATATTTTTATTAAATTTCAATTTTTCCTTTAAAATTAAACTAAATTAAAATAAAAGGAGGACTATTTATGAAAAAACTATTATTTTTTAATCTATTTTTATCTTCAATCATCTTGGCTAACAATAATTTCTCTTTAGGCTTATCTAGTGGTGTCAATAATTCAATTTATAAAACAAAAAAACAGCAAGATTATTATTTTTTGCCTAACTTAGATATCCAATATAGTGGACTCTTTATACAGGGTGATGAAATCGGATATACTTTTTGGGGTGATGAAACACTATCTATCTCAATAATCAGTGAATTTTTTGCAGGTTATCCAATCAAAGGAAAAGATTTAGAAGTTGGTTATCAAAATATTGACAAAAGAAAATCACAAATCATGAGCGGTATCTCTATAGACTATAAATTTTTAGAAAATAACTACCTTTCAATCTCTACAACTTTTGGAAAAAATGGTAATAAAACTAACTTAAATTTACTAAAAACTATAACTTTACCTTATGAATTTCTTTTCGTTCCATCAATTTATGGAAATATATATTCTAAAGATTTTTCAAATTATTATTTTGGAGTAACATCTGACGAAGTTAAAAAGAATAGCTTAATAACTACTCCTTTTTTTATTAAGGAGACTTATGGAGTAGGTGTATCTATGGCTTTAGAAAAAAAATTAAATAATGCATTTTCTATCTACACTTTTGGAAGTTATGAATTTTTATCAAACAAAATTAAAGAGTCTCCTATTATTAAAAAAGATTACTTCTGGACAGTGGGAGGTGGATTAAAATACACACTTTAATTTTTTATATTTTTTTTATATTTTTTTCTTTTGAAAAGAATTCATTTGCAAAAATAGTTTCTCCATTTAAAGAGCTATCTACAATAACGTCTGAACTTCTAATAGATAAAGAATTGGATAATCTCGAAAATGAAGAGTTAAATAAATTTATTTTAGACAGTTTTTCATTGGGAAATGAACTATTTGTAACAAATTTTTCTTCTACTCAGCCAAAATTAACCGATTGGATGAAAAATAACAGAAAAATTTTAGGAGATAATCCTACAGTTAGATATCAATCTTTCTTTTTATCTAACAATTTAGAATATCTTATATCTGGATCTTTAAAAAATTTAGAATTTATAACATTTCAATTATATTCTCTAAAAAATAATGAAAATATTCCAACAAATGTTATCTCTACTCGAGATTTTAAATATATTGAAGATAGTAATTTCGAATTGATAGTTTCTCCTAAATTATATTTACAAAAAAATATGTTACAAACATCTTTAAATGATTACATTTTAATAATAAGAGAATTCTACAAAACCGACTCATTAAAAGATAATTTTACAAGCAATATAAAGATTAAAGAAATACGTAATATTAAAGATAAAAAAAACTTCAATCTTAATATATCTCCACAAAAAATTACTGATTTTATTCAAGGGATTATAGTTTCTACATTTAATCTTTATGATCAGCTTAAAGGTAGCTCAAATGCTGAAATAGAAAATAAATATAAATTAGCTTTATTCCCTACTAAAGGTAATTATTATGAAGGGGAAATTATTGAACTAAACGATGATGAAATATATGAGATAACTGTTTACAATCTACCTCAAAATTTTAATTTTATTTGGACTTTTTATAATATATTTTCTAGAACACCTGATTATAAAAAATATAATATATATTTAAATAATTATAATGTTGAGTACTATTCTAAAAATAGTTTTAAATTTTATCTTTCTAAATATAAAATTAATAATTTAAAAAACAATTTAGAAATAGGTGGATACTCAAGAGGAGTACTAAGTTTAAGAATAACTGAAGAAAAGATACCTGACAATTTTGATTATAGCATAAGAAAAATAAAAATTAATCAAATAAACTAAATAGTACAAGGGTGTATATTTATATACCCTTGTATCTTTATAAAGGAGACCAACTATGAAAAAGTTATTAGGATTACTAGTATTGCTTTCAACAGCAGCCTTTTCAAGAGAACTGACATTAGAAAGTGCAATTGATCTAGCTTTAGAAAATGGAAAAACAATAAAAACATCAGAACTATCAAAAGAAAATGCAAAGTTAAATGTTAGAAGAGCATTTAAAACAGCTTTACCAACAGTAACATATAATGGACAATATCAAAAAGCAGAGCATACAAATAGAAATATGCTAGATATAGTTG
>JBOGAY010000215.1:0-3610 GCA_051655925.1 Sarcina sp.
TACTCCTACCTACATATTATTAAGCAGCAGTAAATTTACTGTTACAAGCATAAACTCATAATAAAAACTATGCTACTATATGTATATAGGGGAATTTTCTTAAAAACATATCCCTAAAATCGCACAATATATAGATAAAGTATCAAGTAGCTTAGCCTACTCGATATAATTGAAAGGTGGTAATACTATGAAAAAAATATCAGTATTGGTTCTAACATTATCAGTATTAATAACAGGAGTATCTGTAGTAGGAGTCACCTATAAAAAAAGTAAAGATAAAGTAGCTACAAATATAGCTTCTAATGAAATATTAGAAGAAAAACCTGAAGACAAATCTACAGAAAATTTAATAGATAATACAGAGGAAAAAACACAGAAACCATTAGAGCAAGAAAATATAATAACAAAGCTACCAAATAAAATTGAAGATAAAGATTCAGAAAAACCAACACAAAAGCCAGTAGATAAAATTCCGGAAAAACCATTGGATAAATTAGCTGGAACTAAAAATAAATACATCGACAGATTAAAAGCTTGTGAAGATAAAGAAAAGAATATTCATGCCTTAGCTGAGGTAGAGGATGGTTATTCAAATCCTGGAATGAAGCTAACTGCAAGTAAAGTTCTTACTATTTGGGATGATGAATTAAACATTATGTATCAAGATCTAAAATCTAAAATATCACCTGATGATTTTAAAAAATTACAATCTGAGCAAATACAATGGATCAAAGATAGAGATGCAAAATCTATAACTGCTGGAAAACAATTTGAAGGTGGTACTATGGAAGGATTAAGTATAATTTCTTCAAAAGCGTCTACAACTAGAGATAGATGCTATGAAATAGTTAATGAATATATGAAGTAAAGGTAGTAATTATAGTATTTGTCGGCTCGTACACTATGTACTTTCTGAATTTTTAAAATTAAAATGGCATATTTACTGAGTTATATAATTAAATAAATTATATAATCTAGTAAGTATGCCATTTGTCAGCTCGTACATTATGTACCTATATACTAAAAAGTATTTCTAAAAAGTTATATATATCTTATATAATTTATTTATTATATTAAGACTATGTCTAGGTTTGAACACTATTAAAAATAAAAAATTTGTAGATATCTTATGTTTTATCTGTTATAATAATTTTAAAAGAAAATAGAAAGCGACTTAGATGCTTCGAACCACCTAAGTCGCAACGGCTAAGAAATAACACAACTATTTCTTAACACAACTATATTTTATAATAAATATATCTATTAATCAACAGGTTTTTTATTGTATTTAGTATAAAGTATAGAATAAGTGTTAAGTTATATACCTGACTTAGCACTTATTTTTTTGGAATATAATATGAAAAAGAGGTATAGAAAGATGGAATTCAAAGGATTTGTAGCATTAGACATGAATGATATTATAGTAAATAAGGAGCTTTCAAGTGATTCAATAAGATTTATTGCTGTAATGAGACATTTAATAAAAACTAAAAAGGACAATTTCGTAATTTCTAAAAATTTAGTTTTAGAAATCTGTAATTTTGGTGAAAGAAAATATAGAAAAGTCATGAAAGAATCTAAGGATTATATAAAACTTACTAGAAAAAGAGTGAAAAGTGCATGGTGTTATACTTATGAGCTTTTAAAAGAAACTTTCACTAAAACTAATAAACAAGCTGAAGCTATTGAAAAAGAAGTGATTATTGAAGATACTTTAACTGTTACTACTCCTGTTTATCCTACTATAAATAATGAGTATAAAGAAGAAAATATTTCTACTGATATCGAATTAAATGATAAATTAACACTTGTTAAAGCTTGTATTAACCCAATCCATATGATTTCTAAGGAAACTATAAATCTTTTAAAAAAAGTTGCTTATTATGATTTAGTTAGTTTGCTAGAGCCTATTTTCTTAAAAAATAAGTTTGAATGTAACAAAGTTTCTATAAAATACGTTGAAAATGCTTTGAAAATATTCTTAAATAATAACAATTTCAAATAAATATTATCTAAGTTTTTTCGAATACTTGTAATTTTATATTAAGTATAATTAATGTTTCGTTTTAGTTATTTTTTATATTACATATTAATTATACTTAATATGTAATATAAAATTTAGTTTAAGTAAAATACTAGTCTAATTTGCTTTATTGCTATGTTAAGAAGCTATTTCTTTTTAAAGACATATTTTAATCTTGTAAAAAAACCTTCTTCATTTTTCTTGTTTTCTTCCTGTCTTTCTAAAAGTTGCTGTCTTTTTTCTAATAAAAGCATTTCAGTATTATTTAAAGCTTTTTCCTGTAATTTTTGGCTATTAAGAATAAGTTGGTTTTGTTGCTGCATTAAATCCATAAGCTTTTTATTTTCCTCTTTTAAATGATTTATATCTTTATCCTTAGATGCGATAACATTATTTAAAATCTCAACTAATTTATTATCACTAGAATTTAAACTTGTAGCGCCTATTTCTACCTCAACCTGATCTACATCAACTTCCTCAGCTTCTTTATGTTCAACTTTTATTCCTTTTAACTTATCTACCCCTTCTTTAGTTAAATGTTTAATTCCATCTACAATAACTATAAATTCTTGTATCGACTGCTTGTTCAACTTCTTATAAACAGCCTGTCTACTTATATTCAACTCTTTTGCAACTTCTTCAACCTTATACATTACTATGTAACCCCCATTTCAATATATTGTAAACTATAATTTATTTCTATATTTGTATGACAAAAACCTTTATTAAAATAAAAAAAACAGCCTTTGTTAAAGGCTGCATTAAAATAATTTATTTATTTTTAAAATACTCTCTTATAAATTTTTCATCATTTTCTTCAATTTCTAAAAATTCTATTATATCATCTAGCTTCATATTCTTTTTTAGCTTTTTTTCAAAGATTTCTATTAATTTTTTTCTTTCTCCTTCATTTTTACCTTCTTCTATGAATTGTTTTACTAAATCACACATTCGAAGTGCCTCCTCTATATCTTTTCTTTCTTGACCATCAAATAATTTATCTGTAAGAAGAATTAAAACATTAGTTACTATTTCTGATTTACGTATATCTATATTTCCTATACTTTTTAATGTATTCACACTATTCATCATTGCACTTTTTAACCCTAGTCTATTTGCCATTAATGGTGTTAATGCTAATTTAAGATAGTCATAATCAGTTAAGGTTTTACATTCATTCAATTTTTCATTTAATTCATTTACTACATCTTCTGCAAAATACTTAGACATGCATATTGCTTTTATAGAGTAACTACTAAAATCATCCTTTAACTGCGTTATTGGACTTTTAATTTTCCCTGTATATATAACATAAGTATATACATCTTTATTATACCTCATAGATAAATTAGAATTATAATATCTAAATCTTCTAAGATCTGATTTACCTTTGTTTGTTGATTGAAACTCTAAATGAATCAAGTATTCTTTATCAGTATTATATACTTGATCTATAAAGTTCACTTGTGTATCTATATGTTGTATTTCCGTTGGTAATGTATCTATTAGATTAGCATCTAAATTTAATAATTCTTTAAATCCATCTTTTAAACCAAGTGATAATTCTTTAAATGAAGTATCTTCATG
>JBOGAY010000216.1:0-7876 GCA_051655925.1 Sarcina sp.
CAGATATAATAATAGAATATAGAAACCTTATAGAAAGGGATAGAAATATAGAAAAAATGAGTGCTGAAAATATAGAAAATTTTCAACAATATTTTTCTGAAATAGAGGAGAGTATTTCTCAAAATTTAATTTTGAAAAAACGTATAGAAAAAACTTTTGAAGATGTTAAAAATTATATGAGTGAAATTATAATTCCAGCCATAGAAAAATACGGTATATTAAAAGTCGTAGAAGCTATTAAAAAAACTATTTCTGAGTTTTTGCCAAGCTATAGTCCTGTCTTTGATTTTTATGCAAATATTTATAGATTAAACATTATTTAAAATAATTATTATTAAAAATAATTTGAAAATGTGTTAGGGAGGATTCAAATGAATGAATTATTTAAAGAGTTAAAAATAATAAATTTTAATCTTAGTATACGAATAAAAAATATTTTAATAAAAAATGAAATTATTTATATTTCACAACTATTAAAAATGAGTACTAACGATTTAATGAAACTTGAAAGAATGGGTAAAAAATCTGTTGATGAAATTTTTCAATTTTTTCATTCATTTTATTTTAAACATGAAAGTTTTATTAAATTAAGTCATAAATTAATAAAACTAAATAATATTCCTGCTAGAAAGCTCGATTCTGAAATTTTAAAAAAAATATTATTACCTTGTTGTGACTCTAAATATACAGAGCAAGAAATTTTTGATAAAATTAAATTTATTATAACTAATGAACTTTTTAAAGAAAAAGTAAATATAAGCAATAAGTTAATTTTAGATTTTATAAAAGAAGAAATAAATAGAAACTCTTTAAGAAAAAAATATAGAATAACAGATGAATTATACTATAAAGTTGAAGATTTTTAAAACTATAAAAACCAAGTGTTAAAGCTTGGTTTTTACTTTTAATTATGTTATTATATATCCTATATGATAAGGTGGGATTAAAAATAAAAAAATGCCTTTAAATAATAAAAGTATATGGAGGGAGAATGTCAGTAAAATTTTATAATGACAATGCAGAAGATTTTTTTAATAACACAGTTAATGCTGATATGAGTGCTACTTACAATATTTTTGAAGATAGTCTTTTAGAAAAAAATGGTGAAATTTTAGATTTAGGATGTGGTAGTGGAAGAGATGCTAAACATTTTTTAAATTCTGGTTTTACAGTTACAGCTTTAGATCTCTCTCCAATTTTAGCTAAAAAAGCTCGTAAATTTATTGGCCAAGATGTTATTGTAGCTGACATGAAAGATTTAAATTTCCAAGATAGATTTATAGGGATTTGGGCATGTGCTTCATTACTTCATTTATCTGAAGATGAAATTTTAGAAACTTTAAAAAAATGTCATAAGGCTTTAAAAAAAGATGGAGTTCTTTATGCATCTTTTAAATACGGAGAAAATAATTATGAGAAAGATGGAAGAAATTTTACTTGTTTTACGAGAGATAAATTTTTAAATTTAATAAAAAATTTAGACTTTTATTATCGTGCAACATTTGAAACTAAAGATGTCAGACCTGGAAGGGAGAGTGAAAAGTGGCTGAACGTGATTCTGAAAAAGAGATAAAGAGACGTACTAGTCATAAAGCATACTTAAATCTTGAAGATCAAGAACTATTAAAAATAATTAGGAAAGTTATGATTGAAAATAAAGCTTTTACATCTATAGCTTATAAAAAAGTTAAATTTATTCCATTTCCAACTTTAAAAAGAAGATTTAAAGACATTGAAGTTTGGCAGGATTTAATTAACTACTTGCACCTTAATAAAGAATATCAAAGAGCTACAATGAAAGCTAAAAAGGAGATTATTACTCCATCCTTTATAAAAAATAGTGTAAAAGAGAATAATGAAGAACTATTAAAGATGTATAAAGAGTTTTCAGAAAAAATAGGAGCATATAACGGAGCTTCTATGGCTCAATTAAAAAGATATGGTTTTAAATATTCAGAAACTGTTTTGTTAAGACGTTTTGGTAGTTGGAAGAATGTTAAGGAACTTTGTGGTTATAATTTCAATTTAGGAACTATGTACAGCAAAGATGAGATCATAACGCTACTTATGAATGCCAGAAAAAAATACGGTAGAAGACTTTCTCAAAAAGAAATAAATAAAGATCAGACTCTTCCTGTTTTAGAAACTATTTTAAAATTTTTTAAAACTACTAAAATATCTGAAGTTTGGGATGAATTAGAAAGTGGTTTGGAAAAAACTAGCACTGGAGGAAAAAGTTATTCTATAGAAGAGATTAAAGATCTTCTATATAAGGAATATAAATTAAAAGGAAGTCCACTTACAACAACAGAGATTGCAGCAAAAACAAAGATAGGAAAACTTCCAGGAAAAACAACAATATATAGACATTTTAAAACACAAAAAATTAGAGAGATTTGGAAAATTGTTTTAGAGGAGAGAGAACACAATGGATAAAGTTAGGGAGACTTTTTATAAACATTGGAGTAAAGAAAAGAGTGATACATTTTATAAAACTTTAGAGAGTTCAGTTTTAAGCTATAAGCTTGAATGTTTAGAGAAATTTATAGAGGATATTTTTGAAGAGAATCCTGCAGTCAAAAGAGATGAGATTTTAAGATATGCTAAAAATATGGATGCTTTTACTGACGCAGAGGAGTTCTTAGTGGACTTCTTTAAATGTACTAGGACACAAGAAGGTGATGCCATTGCGGCTAGATTAGAAAACAATCCAGAAGAGGTTGAAAGATTCTTAAATGGACTTTTAGATTCAAAGAAAATAAGGATTAAAGAGAATGAAAATGAGTTTATTGTTTGGTATATATAGGAAAGATAGTAAATACAATTATAAATGAAAAAAGAAAAGCTTAAATTCTATAATTAAAAAAGAAGCTGAGTAAAACTTTTTTGAGGCAGTTACAAGTAACATTATTGTGCAAAAAAATTATAAAAAATAGGAGTAGTTATGGCAAAAAAAGAAATTTTAACAGATTATTGGGTAAGAGATTTACTAAAAGAAGCAGGGTTAGAGTTAGATTCACAAGGAAGTGAAATAAAAGAGATCAACGAGGCTTTGAAAACAGCTTCAAAAAATGGTACTGGAAAAGTGGGTTTTCCAGAATTTATAGGAGTAGTAAAAGATTTTTTAATAGTAATAGAAGATAAAGCTGATTTAACAAAACACATAAAATTAAATGAAGAAAATTTAATAAGTCAAGAGATTAGAGATATTAAAGATTTTGCAATAAACGGAGCATTATTTTATGGGAACCATTTAGTAAAAAATACATCTTATAAAAAAATTCTTGCTTTTGGAATATCTGGAAATGAAAAAAAGCATAGGATAAGTCCTTTATATATTGATCAAACAGAATTTTATAGAGAACTACCTGATGTTGAATCTTTTATTTCTTTTAATCAAAAAAATATAAATGAATATTATACGAGAGAAATATTAAAACAGGAAACAAATCAAGAAAAAGCAACTGCTGAAATTTTAAAAGATGCTGAAATGCTACACCAAGATTTAGTAAATTATGCTAATTTAAAAAACAATGATAAACCTTTACTTGTATCAGGAATACTTCTAGCGTTAAAAGAATTAGATTACGGTTTTTCTATTGATAATTTAATTGGAGACAAAATTAAAACAGATGGACAAAAAATATATGACTCTATAATCTCAGCCTTAACTAGAGCTGATGTATCTCCAGATATAAAAAAAGATAAATTAATTAATCAATTTTCCTTAATTAAAGATTCAAAAATATTAAATGAAATAAACCCAAAATTAGCAAAGACTCCTTTAAAATACTATGCTGAATTTTTAAATGAAAAGATTTATAAAAATATTAAGTATTCAAGTTCTTCAGAAGATTATTTAGGAAGATTTTATGGTGAGTTTATGTCCTATTCTGGAGGAGATGGTCAAGCTTTAGGTATAATTTTAACACCTAAACATATTACAGATCTATTTTGTGAATTAATACAAATAAAAAGTTCTGATGTAATTTTAGATCCTTGTTGTGGAACCGGTGGGTTTTTAGTTGCTGCAATGCATAATATGCTAGAAAAATTAAAAGAAGAAAAAATAGAAGAAGAAATGACAGAAAGTCAGTACAATGAACAGATAAAACAAATAAAACAAGACAGATTGCATGGAATAGAAGTTGATGAATATATGTTTACCATTGCAACAACAAATATGATTTTAAGAGGGGATGGAAAAAGTAATTTAATGAATGATAATTTTTTAGCTTTAAATCCATCAAAACTACAATTAAAAGGTGCAACAGTAGGGATGATAAATCCTCCTTATTCACAAGGGTCTAAAAAAGATTCTAACTTATATGAGATAAATTTTATTTCTCACTTATTGGATTCTTTAAAAACTGGTGGAAGATGTATTGCTATTGTTCCCCAATCAACTATGACAGGAAAAACTAAAGAAGAACAAACAACAAAAGAAAATATATTAAAAAAGCATACTTTAGAAGGAGTAATAACTTTAAATAAAGATACATTTTATGGAATTGGGACTATGCCTTGTATTGTAATTTTTACTGCTGGGGTCCCTCATATAAAAGATAAAGAATGTAAGTTTATAAATTTTAAAAATGATGGATACAAAGTAAGTCCTCATGTAGGATTAATAGAAACAGAACAAGCAAAAGATAAAAAACAACACTTATTAGATGTGTGGTTTGATTGTATTGAGGCTGAAACAAACTTTTGTGTAAAAACTCCAATCGAAGCTTCTGATGAATGGTTACATAGCTTTTATTATTTTAACGATGAAATCCCAACAGATGAAGACTTTGAAAAAACAATTGGAGATTATTTAACTTTTGAATTTTCTATGATAATGCAAAATAGAGAGTATCTTTTTACAGAAGAAGAAAGTGATATAAATGAATAAAAAAATAAATAAGTTAAATGATAAAGAGTGGAAAGAATTTAAAATTTATGATTTATTTTCACATCAAAGAGGAAAAAGGCAAGTTGAATCTAATAGAAAAAAAGGAAACATTCCATATTTCTCTGCTTCACAAAATAATAACGGATTGACTGATTTTATTTCAAATCCAATTTTTCAAATTGATAGAAATGCTATTATATATTCTACTTTTGGAGATTCTTACTATGTAGAAAAAATGTTCTCTACAAGTGATGAAATTACAATTTTAACTAAAGAAAATCTGAACAAATATAATGGTTTATTTTTATCAAACTCAATAAATCAAAATAAATCAAAATATTCTTTTGGGAGAAAAGCTTTTTCAAATAAAATTAGTAAGGATAAAATCATGCTGCCTATTAATAAAAATTCAGAACCTGATTATAAATATATGGAGCAATATACAAAATCAATAACAGAAACAAAATTGGAAAAATATAAGTGTTATGTAAAAAAACAATTAGAAAAAATTGAGTATAAAAAAATAGAAAAATTAGAAAATAAAAAATGGAAAGAATTTAAAATAAGAGCAATATCAAATATACACTCTGGAATCGATATTTATGAAAGAGAAAGAATAAAAGGAGATATCCCATATATATCTTCAACCTCAAAAAATAATGGAATCGGATATTTTATTGATAATAAAAATAAAACTTTAGATCAAAATTGTTTATCTATTAATAGAAATGGATCAGTAGGTTATTCTTTTTTTCACCCTTATAAAGCTTTATTTTCTAACGATTGTAGAAAACTAAAGTTGAATCACAATTCTAAATTTGTTGGTATTTTTATAAGTAATCAAATAACAATGCAAAAGGAAAAATATAACTATGGATATAAAATGGGAACTGATCGATTAAAAAAACAAGTTATCATGCTACCTGTTAATGAAAGTTTAGAACCTGATTATGAGTATATGGAACAGTATATAAAAAATATAATATATAAAAAGTTAAATAGTTACTTAAATTATAAAAAAACTCTTTTTAAATAAGTTGTCTTGTATAATAAAAAAATATAATTTAGTAAATAAATTTTTTTACTATATTCAGAGGGAGTATACCAAATTTAGTGTAAATTAACTTCATTTTAAATATCCAAATAGGCTATATCTTATCAGAACTCTGAATCTTGAATGAATCTAAATTTAGGATTAAAAAATGTTTATGAGCTTAATTTGTATAATTCAGAGTAAAAAAGCTCTCATAGTGACTAGTCATTGATTTTATTGAGAAAGTTGCAAATTTGGTGCCGGGGAGCAAAAAAATAGACGCGAGAGAATACAAATTAAAGGGAAGTCCACTTACAGCAACAGAGATTGCAGCAAAAACAAAGGTGGGAGAATACAATAGATAAAATTAGGAAGACTTTTTACAAACGTTGGAGTAAAGAAAAGAGCGACATATTTTATAAAACTTTAGAGAGTTCAGTTTTAAGCTATAAGCTAGAATGTTTAGAAAAATTTATAGAGAATATTTTTGAAGAGAATCTTGCAGTAAAAAGAGATGAAATTTTAAGGTGTGCTAAAAATATGGATGCTTTTACAGATGCAGAGGAGTTTTTGGTGGACTTAAAGCTACAGGTACATCTGAGGGTGATGCTGTTGCTACAAGATTAGAAGACAAACCTGAAGATTTTAAATGGACTTTTAGCTTCAAAGAAAATAAGGGTTAAAGAGAATAAAAATGAATTTATAGTTTGGTATTTATAGCTTTAAATTTTATTTTAATAAAAATAGATTATAAATATTCAAATAATTTTTTTATAATCATTTTATGATAAGGTATTAAAATAAGATTACAAAAGATGAATTGAAAAATTAAAGAAATTTAGTTAGAATTTTTTAAGGAGAAATTATGTTAAATTTGAACAAAATAAAATATGAGTTTAATAGAATAAATTTAGAAAACTTGTTTAGGGATTTAGAAAATAACGATATATTACTTCCAAATAAATTTAAAGTTTATATCTATAATGACGATAAAATACAAAAACTCAAGGAGGATATTGAAAATGGTCTTTACGTTGTCGATATAATAATTGTTTCAAAAGATGGCTATAATTGGCTAATTGGTGGAATTGACATAATAATAAATTTATATTTATTATGGAGAGGATTAAAGGTATTAACTAAAACCAAAGTACTAAATACAATAGATTGTAATTTAAAATATAATTTTGAAATAAATAAAAACTGTAATATACTTTCAAATAACTTAAATTTTACACTACAAGTTAATACACATTGGTATTTTAGTTCTGAAATTGAAAGTATTTTAAATTGGTTACAAGATAGAAATTTAAAATTAGTTAGAGGAATAAAAACACTCGATTTAAAATTAACTAACAGTAGGAGAGAAAGATGGGTAGAGTTAGAGATATAGAAAATAGAGATATAATTAATTGTAAAAATATTATTTTAATTGGAAAAAATTCTACCGCTAAAACTTATCTTCTAGAAAAGTGGTTATCTAAAGATTTTAAAAATAGCTGGTATATTAGTACTAAAAATAGAAATATTTCATTAAATGAATCATTTATTATAAAAAAAAATTCAAAATTAATTATTAAAATTGAAGAAAATCTTAATTATCGATCTAACTCAGATAATATCGATGACTTTTTTGAATCTACTTTAGAAACACGAAGAGGAGATGTATTTTTTGGATATATTTTTAATACTCGGTTAAGAGAAAAAATACAAAAATATTTTAATAATAATATATCTTTAATAAATAATAAGCTTTCAATTGGTGATACATTTTTCGAGAAAATATCAGATGGGTTACAAGCTATAATAAGAATTATATTAGAAATAGAAGTTGCTAAAATGTTAAATATAAAAAATATCTTAATTGATGAAATTGAAAAGGGATTAGATTATTTTAATTCATTTAAAATGATAAAATTTATAGAAGAAGAATACAAAGAATTAAA
>JBOGAY010000217.1:0-3504 GCA_051655925.1 Sarcina sp.
ATTTTAAAAAATTTAGAGATAGATTTTACTAATAACGGTGAAGTTCTTGATACTGTGGTTATTGCAGGTATTAATGGAAGTGGAAAAACAAATCTTTTAAAATATATCTATGATTATTTTTATAAACAGATTTATTATAATAATGATCTAACAAACTCTATAGAGTTTTTATTTGAAAAGGATGAAAGCAGAGTTAAAGAACAAACAAATTGGGAGTTTATAAACTATTTAAATTCTTATGAATATTATAAAAAAAATAATCCTGAAAATTCTAGCTATCAGATACTTAAAAACAATCTAAAAGTTTTACCTAAAATTATATATATTCCAACAGAAATTAATTTTCAAAATATTCAAACACAAACTAATATGCTAGAACGATACTATAACTTTTTAAATATTGTAGATACAGGCTTAATCTCAAATATAGCTTCATATATAGCCACGAGAGTTACTTATATTAGCAATACAGAGGAAGATTTAACTGGAAAAGAGGTTAGAGAAAAGGTAGCTAAAGAGATCAATGATATCTTTTCAATTTTAGATTTAGATATAAAGTTACAGGGACTTTCTAGGGATGAAAGAAGTATGCCTATTTTTTCAAATTCTACAGGTGAAGAGTTCGATATAAACGAGTTATCATCTGGTGAAAAGCAACTTTTTGTAAGAACTTTAGCTATAAAAATGTTAGAACCTGAAAACTCTATTATTTTAATCGATGAACCAGAGCTATCCTTACACCCAAAATGGCAGCAAAAAATTCTCGAAGTGTATAAAAAAATAGGAAAAAATAACCAGATTATTGTAGCAACTCACTCTCCTCATATATTAGGAAGTGTTCCTAAAGAAAACCTTATAATTCTAACTAGAGATGAGAACGGAGAGATAAAAGCTTTAAAAGATGAAGAACTTTATAGCTCTTTAGGTCAACCTGTAGATAGAATTTTAGAGGATATTAATTAAGCCAAAAGATATATTTCCTAATGAATTTCAAGATTTTAATAATCTTATAGTTGCTTGTAAAAGTTCTAAAAGGTGTGGAAATAGTAAAGGTAACAATTGATATACTAAACCTAAATGATAAAAGATTAGCTGAGGCTAGGAAAAATTTCATATTAGGAAATAAATACTCTATTGATTATTTAGAACCTGAGGGTGAGTTTAGAACTCTAAAAGAGTTTATGATTGAGAATAAGGATAGTATTACATCTGTTTAAACGCTCTGTAGATTTGAGTCTAATTAAAGTCTTCAAGTTAGGGTATACTAATCTTAATAAAGATTCTATTGCTAAAACCTCTAGAGTGAATTATTCTTCCACTTTATTAATATTTCTCTAAAATATATAAAAATGGATATTTAAAAAGGGATGACCTAAAAAAATCATCCCTAAAAAATATAAAATATTACTCTAAATTTTTTATAGTTTACACAAAATTTGAAGAAGCCTCTTCAATCTCAATATCTTTAATAACACTGTAATATTCCTATATTTTTAAACATTAATCAAAAGTTTTGAAATTATATCAATTATTAATAACTGGCTTACTTTTGATTCTACAGAATGATTTTTAAATATATTCCCATTATCCTCTTTAGCATTTATTAAGTAAAAGTCACTATATCCTATTATTCTAGAATTTAAACTATTTGTTATTGATATTACTTTTGCATTATTTTGTTTTGCAATCGCTAAAGTTTCCAATATTATTTTAGTATTACCTGAATTTGAAATTGCTAATATTACATCTTTTTCTTTTAAATATTTTGCTTTTAGTAACATCAATTGTCCATTATCGATTGCAGTTGCTTCGAATCCTATTCTTAAAAATTTATCTTCAGCATCTTTTGCTATAATACTTGAATTTCCAACTCCAATAATCATTATTTTTTTAGCTTCTTTCAGTGCTGCCACACAATTTTTTAATTTAATAAAGCTATTTAAATCTAATGTTTCTTTTAAAGAGTTTGTAATTGAGCTTACACAATTTTCAGCCAAATTAAAAATTTTTTCCTCTTCTTCTGTATTTGTTTTTAACCCGTTTAAAGCTCTTACTGATAACTCTTTTGCTAGCTCTAATTTAAATTGTTGCAATCCAGTAAATCCTATTTTTTTACAAAATCTAACAATGCTCCCTTCTCCTATATCAATATGTTTTGCTATATCTTTTATTGGAAGGTATATAACCTCTTCAGGATTATTTAGGATATATACTGCTATTTTTTGCTCTGTTTTTGTAAGATTTGCTTTTAAACTTTTTAATGTTAATAAAATTTTATTACTTTGCATAAAATTATCCTTTCATGATATTTTTTTTATTTTCAGATTAATTTCTATCTCGAACATTCTATTCCAAGGAGAATCAATCTCTATACTATCTAATAATATATCATTAAATGAATTAGTGAAAGTTTTTTTATAAATTTCTAACATTTTATTTTGAATCATTTTATTAATTACAGCTTTTTTATCTTTTAAATCAAAATAGTTCAATTTTAAATCTTTTAAAGTATTATCTGTTATTTCTTTTCTAATTATAGATTGATACATCCAATCTTCAAAAATTCTACAAAGTTTATTCCATTCTATTTTTTCATTCTCATCTGAAAATACTGCAAAAATTCCTGTACATATTGCAGTTCCTAAGGTATTGCAGTTTGTATTCCACCCTGCATAACCTTTTATCTTATCTAATAATTTTGTTTCTTCTAAAAGTTGAATAAGTTCTGTTTCTCCACCATTTGAAAAAGCTGAATCTGCAACTATTACTTTTTTCTCATTTTCAATATAAAATTCTATTTTTGAGATAAATTCACGCATATTTCTAAATGTACTATAACTTATATCTTTTCTGTCATTATCCCAAGCCTCTTGCATAATTTTTCCAGCAGTATTAACAGCTAATACAAAATCTGCATCTTTATATGAATCTACCATTATTGCTCCTGCTGCAATAATATGAGATTTTAAACTTTCTAAAAGTGGTCTATCTTCATATGATGGTATCATCACTTTTCCTATCTCTGAACTAAAATAAGGATATATTTTTATTTTAGTATTTTTTATTTTAGTATATACTCTAGCTAAAAGTGTGCATCCCACTTCATCTGCTCCTGGATAAACATGTACTTTTATTTGAAGATTTTCTTTAGCAATCTTTTCGTATATTATCTTTTGATCTTTAGCTGTAAATCCAAATTCAGAAGAATCATCTTGAGGTATTACTAAGAATTCAATTAAATTTTCTTTTACTAAATTTAATATCATTTCAGTTATTTTTAAATTTTTACTTCTTCTTTCTGAATAATCCTTTAAATATTGTTCTGGAATATTTTTTTCAAGATGAGAAAGATATATTTCTTCGTCGTTATCTATTCCTACTCTCTCTTTTTTATCTTTCAAATATTCTATTGTAAATATCTCTTTTCCCCACTCTTCATAATAATCTGGTTCTTCATCTGAGGAACTATATTTAGGAGTTCTCATTATTAAATTAGATAAATAA
>JBOGAY010000218.1:0-14061 GCA_051655925.1 Sarcina sp.
AAACGATTTTATCGTAGGTGGGTATGAGCTATCAGCTAAAGTTTTTCCTTACATATATGGTTTATTTTATAAAGCAAGTGATTTTAAAATGATAAATCGTCTTCTTGAAGGTTTCTTAAGAAGGCCTACTGCTAAAACTTTAGAGTACATAAATGAATTTCAACCAGATGTTATTGCATGTACACATCCATTAGCAGTTTCAATTCTTGGGCATCTTGTAAGAAATAATCTTATAAAAGTTCCAACAGTATCGGTTATTACTGATTTTAAACCACATTATACATACTACAGTAATAAAATTGATGCTTATATAACTGGAAGTGATTTCACAAAATCTGAATTAATTAAATTCGGAGTTATTTCTGACAGAATATATCCTGTTGGAATACCTGTATCTCAACATTTTTATGAACGCTACGAAAGTGTAAATAGCATTGATAATCCTTTTAAAATTTTAGTAATGGGTGGTAGCATGGGACTCTCCGGAATCTCTAAAGTCTTAAAAGAATTAGTTCACAATAAGAATAATTTACAACTCACAGTAGTCTGTGGTAAAAATGAAACGTTAAAAAATTCATTAGATACAGATTATTCAAAATTTAAAAATATTGAAATCTTAGGTTTTACAAATAAAATTTCTTCACTTATGGATGAAATGGACTTAATTATAACTAAACCTGGTGGACTTACAACAACAGAGTCTATCCATAAATCACTGCCAATGATTATTCCATTTGTAATTCCTGGACAAGAAACTGATAACGCTAAATTATTAGTTAAAGAAAATGCAGCTATACGAGTTAAAGATTTATCTACTATAAATGCTGTAATTGATGATTTAATTGATAATTCTAACAAATTAGCAAAACTTAAACAGAACATGCAAAGATTATCTGAAAATTATTCTATCAATGATACAATAAAGATTTTTGAAAATTTATGTAACAAAAGACCCCCAAGTTAAATTTAATTAACTTGAGGGCTTTTTTTATTTTTGATTTGTTAATGGATTTTGTCCAAGCTTTTTATACATTTCTATAAATTCTTTATTGTTTTTAGTTTTAGCTAATAATGCTATTAATTTTTCTGTAATTCTATCAACATTATTATCATTATACATATTTTTTCTTATTGAATAAGCTACTTCTCTTTCACCTTCATCTAGTAATAAATTCTCTTTTCTTGTACCAGATTTATAAATATCAATCGCTGGGAATATTCTTCTCTCTTGAAGTTTTCTATCAAGGTGAACTTCCATATTACCAGTTCCCTTAAACTCTTCAAATATCATATCATCCATTCTACTTCCTGTATCAACAAGCGCAGTTGCAAGAATAGTTAAACTTCCACCCTCTTCTATATTTCTAGCTGCTCCAAAGAATTTTTTAGGCATTACTAATGCTCCCGGGTCAAGTCCTCCTGATAAAGTTCTTCCTGTTGGTGTAATAGTAAGATTATACGCTCTTGCAAGTCTTGTTAATGAATCCATTAATATTACAACATCTTTTCCATGCTCCACAAGTCTTTTAGCTCTTTCTAATACCATTCTTGATACTTTTGCATGATTTTGTGGTTCTTCATCAAATGTTGAGTAAATAACCTCTCCATTAATACTTCTTTGCATATCAGTAACTTCTTCTGGTCTTTCATCAACTAAAAGAACTATTAAAGTTACATCTGGATTGTTTTTAGTTATATTCTGTGCTACTCTTTTAAGCATTGTAGTTTTACCAGCTTTAGGTGGAGCAACTATTATACCTCTTTGTCCTTTACCAATAGGGCAAATTATATCCATAAGTCTTGAACTTAAATCTCCACTAAATCCTGTTTCAAGTCTTAGCCTTTCATTTGGATATATTGGTGTTAATGTTTCAAAGTTCTTTCTTCTTATTGCCATCTCTGGTCTTTCACCATTGATTTTTTCAACGAATAAAAGTGCTCTAAACTTTTCACCTTCTTTTGCTTCTCTTACTTTTCCAATTACTTCATCACCAGTTCTAAGGTTAAATCTTCTTATTTGAGAAGGTGAAACATATATATCTCCCTCTCCTGTTAAATAATTTTGACATCTTAAAAAACCAAAATTATTAGTTTCTAACATCTCTAAAATTCCTTTTGCACTATTAGATGTATTAACCATTGACTTAAATTGTTCTTTCTTTTCTACGCTATCTTCCTCTTTTTGGCTTGAATCATTATTGTTATTATAATTATTATTGGTATTGTAATTGTTATTCATACTATTAGTTCTAATATCACTCTCTACTGTTTTTCTAGGAGATATCTTTTCTCTTAAAATAACACCATCTTTTTCTACTGTTTTAGCCTCTGTTTCGTTTTCTTCTTTTTTTTCTAATTTTAATTCTTTTATAGAATCAATTAATTCGCTTTTTTTCTTTTTTGATATATTTTTTATACCTAGTTCTTTAGCTATTTCTTTTAGCTCAACTAGAGTCATTTTATCGTAAGTCTGCACTTAGCAAACACCTCCTAATTAACAATACTTTTGGGAATTGAAAAGATGTGATATAAGAATTTATTTATGTATATTTAAACAGTTTAAAATATTACTCTAATTATAATACTTATTATCTCTAATAAACAAGTTATTTATTTTAAAATATCAATTAAAATAAAATTCATTAAAAAATTAAGTCATATAACAAAAATGTTATATAACTTTCACTTTTAAATTTAAACTTGTATGTATTGGTTCTTGCCCTGCAACAACTAAATCATAATCAATTTTTACACTTCCACCTTCTTCATTCATATCTATATCTAATATTTTTGTATTAGTTGTAAGTTCTAACATTCCATAAGGTGTATTATAAAGACATACATTGCTACCGTTATTTTCAAATATCATAACTGTTTCTGTGCTACCTTGTCTTTCAAGCTTAACCTTATCACTCTCAACAATTACTGTTGTTGTAGTTCCAGCCATCCCTGAAATTTCACTCTCTTCATAGACAGCCTTAAAACCTTCCTCACCTATATGAAATTCACCAGGAGTTGCTACCTCAACAACTTGATCCTTATCATTCATTTGCATACTTGATATTGATATTATTGCTTTTTTTTGCATATATTTCACCTCTAAAGTTTAGTATTTAACTTAAATTTATTTAAATAAATCCGCTAATTTAAATCTAAACTCTATTTTACTATCTTCTTCCTCTGTTATCAAACTATACTCTTCCTGAGTTAACACTTTTGATAGTGCTTCTTCACTTTTTTCATAACTTATTTGACCTTTAGTCATGTCAATAAAACATAATGGTGGAAACATCACACACCACCAATTTTGCCCTTGAGCTTCACCTATAAGAACTCTAAAAGCCTCATACTCACCTTGTGGAAGTGTTACATTACCATAAGTTTTAACTGGAAAATTAGTCATAGCAAGTTCTACATCTACACTATAATCATACCCCTCTTCTTTTATAATCTTTTCTGCAAGTTCTATAACTTCATCTTTTAAACTTAATAATATTTTTCTTGATTCATCTATTCCTTTTGAATTTTTAAGGCTTGGACTAACAAACTCTATAACCGCATCTCTAACTTTTAATTTTAAATCTTGATCTTCTTTTAAATCACTATTTGCTAAAACATGAAATCTTATAATTTTCTCACTTATTTCTTCTAAACTGCCCACAGCTTGTACACTCCTATTTTTAATCCCTGTAAATAATCCTACTAATAAAATAAATCCTATAATACCTATAATTGTTTTTTTCATAATAAAAACACCCCCTGATAGCTTTATACTAGCCAGAAAGTGTTTTCTTTATACATCTAAATAAAAAAAATTTTAAATTAAATAGTTCTTGTTATAAATACATCAAAGTTTTTATAAACATCTTTCATTTTATCATACGCTTTTTGTGCTATAAGCATATCTTCGAAAAAGGCAAAAACAGTTGGTCCACTACCACTCATCATAGTTCCTACCGCACCTACATCTCTAAGTTCATCTTTTATCTCTCTTATCACTCTATGTTTTTTAACTGTTACATTCTCTAAAACATTTCTCATTCTAGTTGAGACTCCATACAAATCTTCCTTAGACATACACTTCATAAGACCTTCTATATCTGCGTGTTTACGAATTTTAGAAATATCTAAATCTCCATATACATCTTTTGTAGACACTCCAAAACTCGGTTTAACTATCACTAAAATTTTATCTTTGAAAGGCTTTATTTTTTTAATTTCCTCTCCTATCCCCTCACAAAGAGCTGTTCCACCCTCAATACAATAAGGAACATCTGCACCTATTTTAACTGCTAGTTTTTCAAGCTCATATTTGCTTAAGCCTTGATTAAAAACTTTATTCATAAGATATAAAACTGTTGCCGCATCTGAACTTCCACCAGCCATTCCTGCTGAAACTGGAATATTCTTTTTTATATGTATATCAACTCCTACTTTTATGTTATAAGTATCCATAAATAATTTAGCTGCTTTATATGCTAGATTCTTCTCATCAGTTGGAAGATAATACTTATCAGTTGTAAGTCTTATCTTTCTTTCTTTATTTTTATTCACCTCTATTTCATCGTATATATCAACAGTTTGCATTATCATTCTTAATAAGTGATATCCATCTTCTCTTTTCCCAATAGCGTCTAGAGCAATATTAATTTTTGCATATGCCTTTCTTTTCATACTTCTTCAACCTTCCTCATAACGTTAACTCATTTATTACACTTATTATAATATTTTATTAAGTAAACATAAAGAAAATTTAAAAAAGAGATAGAAAAATCTCTATCTCCTTTCTTCTCTAAGCCCTAGCCTTCAAGTCTTTACCTAAAATATTTAAATTTTTTAAAACTCTATTATATTCCTCATAAAATACAATTATTGTATCACCTTTATTGCTATTGTCAAAAGCATCTTTTAGAGCTTCTATTTCATCTAAAATAACTTTTACATTTTCTAAATTTGGTCTTACTCTTTTAATACCTGTTACTAAAAGCTCTGCTACCTCACCTTCACTTCTTCCTCTTCTATCAATATCTTCTTTCACATAGATTTTAGAAAATCCTTTAGCTGATATTTCACCTATCTTCTTTATTGTTTCATTATTTCTATCACCTGGAACACCTATAATAGCACATATATTTTTTTTCTCCATAGCTTCAAGTGACTCTATAATTGCTTCATATCCACCAATATTATGTCCATAATCAAAAATTATCTCTCTATCATCTATATTATAAACATTAAATCTTCCTGAATTAAATATTTCATCACTTTTAAAGTTTAAAAATCCTTTTGAAATTAAAACATAATCCATTCCCACACCAACTAAAGCTCCACATGCTGCTAAGGCATTATATATGTTATATTTAAGCTTTCCATTCATAGTAAGTGGCATATATCTGTAATCACAAATTTTATATTCTTTACCCTTATTATTTACAACTATAAATTCGTCATCTTTATACACAACTGGTCTTCCAAGCCTTATATTAGCTTGAAGAAATTTATTTTCTTTATCCATTGAATAAATTATTGTTTTAACTCCATACTTTTTAGCTCTTTCAAGCATAAACATACAATATTTATCATCACCATTAATTACTGCATATCCATCTTTTTTAACAGCCTCAATAACTAAAGATTTTGCAAATGCTAATTCATCAATTGTATTTATGCCATCTATCCCTAAATGATCATCACTTATATTTGTTATAACCCCCACATCTGCAAGTTCATATCCTAAGCCTCGCTTAACAATTCCACCTCTCGCTGTTTCTAATACAGCATAATCAACATCTCTATTTATTAAAACTGATTTAGCACTTTCTGCTCCTGTGTCATCACCTTTGTGTATAAAATCTTTTCCAATAACAACTCCATCTGTTGATGTCATTCCAACTGTATACCCCATCAAAGAAATTACATATGAAATAAGCCTAGTTGTTGTTGTTTTACCATTTGTCCCTGTAACTGATACAACTGGAATATTAGAAATCCCTGTTGGATACATTGTTTGTAGAATTGCATCACCTACTTTTCTCTTTTCTCCTATAGTTGGGACTTCATGCATCCTTATACCTGGTGCTGCATTAACCTCTATAATAACACCATAATCATTCAATGATTTAGATATATTATTTGTTGAAATATCTATTCCACAAATATCCATCCCTAGAGCTTTAGCAACTCTCTCACAAATTTTTATATTCTCTTCGCTTATAAGCTCCGTACAATCCTCTGCAAATCCACCAGTAGATAAATTAGCATTTTCTCTTAAACAAAGTTTCTCTCCATCTTTTAAAATAGAATTTAAATCTAATTTATGCTTTTTAAGATTCACATCTAAATCTTCATCAAGTTTTATTTTAGTCAAAGGTTTTTCATGCCCATTACCTCTTCTTTTATCTTTATTAAGCTCTAGAATCAAATCTTTTATAGTATCTTTTCCATTTCCTACTACACAAGGTGGTGTTCTATGAGATACTGCTACTACCTTATAATCTACAACACATACCCTATAATCTCTACCCTCTATAAATTCTTCTAGAATGATATCTTTAGTTTTAGTTAGTAATGTTGAAAAGGCTTTTAAAAGTTCAACTTCATTTGTAATATTTACATACACCCCTGCCCCTTTACTTCCAAACTGAGGTTTTAAAACTAATGGATATCCAATATCCTGTGCAGATTTTAATAACTCTATAGTATCACTAACTTTACACCCACTAGCAACTGGTAAGTTATTCATCTCTAATACTTTTTTAGTAAGATACTTATCACAGCATATATCAACACCTATAGCTGATGTATTAGAACCTATTGTAGCAGAAAATACTCTTCCTTTTTCTCCATATCCGATTTGATACACACCTTCACCTAGTTCTATAACTGGCATCCCTGCTCTTCTTGCACTATCGTACACAGCTTTTGTTGAAGGTCCCATCATTTCCTTTGCAAGAATTTTTTTAATAAACTCTATCCTATTTTCAAAATCTATTTGTACATCAACTATTAATGAATTTATTAAATCGACTGCTAAATTTACAATTGCAAGAGCTGTATTTTTATATTCATACTGAAAAATTATATAATACAAATCATCTTTTATCTCTCTTGCTTTACCATATGCTACATTAATTCCAAGTCTATTTTGTAGTGCAATTATAGTATGCTCACATATATGAGCTAAATAAGTTCCTTCTTTTAATCTTATATAAAAACCCTGTTCTTCATCTATTCCACATCTATGTTCTTTTAGCTCTGGTACTATATTTAATAGATTTTCATTAAAATTTTTGATATTTTTACTAGGTATTTCACAAAAGCCCTCAAGATCAACATCTACCCTTATAACCTTCTTATGAGAATAAATATTTTTACCTTCAAAAACTCTTTGACTCTTAATTTTCATTTTTCTAAACTTCCTCCTCAAAAGGTACCTTTTTTATTAAATCATATTTTTTCCCTGATGCTAAAACATGTAATTTTACATTATGCATGCTTAATAACTCTTCATACTCTTGTTCTGAAACATTACTATAAGTTATTTCTCTTCCATCAACCACATAAATTGCACCCGACCCTATAACCTCAAGTATATTTTCATTATTTATTGCTATTGCAGTATCCTCATCTATTCCAATTCCTATGTTCTCTGGATTCTGCGCAACCATAGCTAAAAGTCGTCCAATTCTACCTCTTTGTGCAAAATGTTGATCAACTATAATATCCTTAATAAGGCCAAGACCTTTACACATATTTACATAACATTTACTTGGCGACTTTTCATCCTCACCTTGCACAACCATAGTTTCACTAATCACTGAAGCTCCTGCAGATGTCCCAACATACACACATCCATTATCAAAACTATTTTTAAGTTCTTTGTACAGTGGTGTTCCCCCTAAAATACTAGTTATTCTTAGTTGGTCTCCTCCTGTAAAAAATATAAGTTTTGCTGATTTCACAATTTCAATTTTTTCTTTATCAGAACATTCAAGTCTATCATTCACATAAAGCTCTTTTAAATTTTTCATACCAAGACCTTTAAATATTCTTTTATAATCTTTTATAATCTCACTTGGGCATTCACTTGCAACTGTTGCAATAACAAATAAATCATCACATTTTACTTGCTGTGAAACATATTTCAATATCTTTTTTTTATCTGTCTTATCCTCAGCCCCTCCAATTATTATAAATTTATATTTTTTTCTTAATTCATTTTGCATAAACTTCACCTCTTAAAATATGCATCTTTTATTTTTGCCAACTTATTTTTTTTTATGCAAAAAACACCTAAAATAAATTATTTTAGGTGTCTTTATCACTATTTAATTTTTATATTAACGCTCTACCTGGAATAATTAACTTTGTACCAATATTAAGAATATCATCTAATTCCATACTGTTTGCACTTGCAATTGCTTCCATTGTTGTATTATATTTTTTAGCTAATTTCCAAAGAGTATCTCCTGCTTCAACTACATATATTGTAACTGATGCTTTCTTCTTTGGAATTTCAGACTCTTCATTTTCTTCAATTTTATTAATATATTCTTTTTCTTCTTTATAAGAAGCTTTAGCTGAAAATGATAATATTCCTTTAACTGCTATTGTCCCCGCTTCTATTGCTGCTTGTAAACTTTCTAAATTTCCTTTAACAGCTACTTCCATGTCCTGTGTTAAACCTGGTATTTCAATATTTGCTGTAAATGGTAAATCAATTTCTTTACTACCATACTCTTTTTGATCATTTGATAACTTGTAAAGACAATTAACTTTAAGTGTCCCATCTATATCAACACTTCCATCTTTAACCTCTGAATCTATTGCTACTATTTCACCTTTTGAACTTAAAACTGAAATTGGCTCTTCATCTTCAAGTTTAACATTATCCTTTGCAATAGCTTCTGTGCAACCACATCCAAGTCTTATATCAAATATTGCTCTTTCTTTTATTAATGACAAATCTTTTTCTGGAGAATAAGCATCTTCTATAACTTCAATCTCTTCTGATTTTGTAATTTTAACATCTGATTTAATATCAAAATCTATATTGATAATTCTATCTTCTCCTAAATCATCTTGCGCTACTGTATAATCAGCATTTACAACACTAAAGTCAAAATCACAATTTAAATCCGAACTTACTCCTATAACATCTTCTTCATCAGATATAAAGATGTCATCTTCTAAAAGATATAAATCTCTAGATTCTTCACCTTTATACAATAAATTCACTTTTGCATAACAAGAATATAATACTTTGTTATCGTAAAGTTTAACATCCTTCTTATGTAATAAGTAATCAAATTTAACTATTTTATCAATTTGACTCTTGTCCATACTAACTTTTAAATTTGAACCATGAGAAATATTTTTTGAAGCTGAATAGATAGATTTATCTACATTTTCAATTTTTTTAATTGTTTGAATATCAGCTCTATTTTCTACACTTTGAACAAATTCAAACTCTTCATTTTTATAAACATTGGCTTTTAATCTAAAATAAGCTTCTACATTAATCTTTCTTTCATTTATTAAACTTGCATTAATATGTTCTAGTTCGCACTCCACATTGCAAAACATTCCTTGCTCCGCACCTAATATGTCTATGAAGTTTGATAACTTGCTCTTATAAACAACATTGTTTACACCTTTTCCTTCTTCCTCTTCTGATAAGTATATTATGCTATATCTAATATCAGCTTCAATTGCAACTTTTCCATCAACAACTTCTGCTTTAGTAATTTTTTTATCAACATCTACTGATAAAATATCACTCACATCTGGAAGTGTATCAGAGATAAGATACTCTTCTCTCACAATATCATCATTTGAATTTTCTCCAACTTGTATTTGAAGTTCTACATTTTCTTTTATAAGATCTAAATTAGCCATATTGTACCTCCTATATTCTACCTACTATAATATATAAAACTTCGCTTGTTTTAATTCCATTTTTTTGAAATTTCTTTAAGAATATATTTAGTTTTTTAATGATAATCTATAACCTATAAATCAATTAGCATTTTTTGTCGAATTTTTGATCAAATACAGTTGACACCTGTCGTAAAATATCGTATTATAAAGGTGGTTATTGACCATATAACCTCTCATAAATTCTCAATACCCTTTTATACCATAGTTGAAAGATGGAAACCCACCATCTTTCTTTTTTTATATATGAAAAAAACCCCTATGCCAAAGGAGCTTTTTTTCATTCATTAACTTTCAAAATCCAGTTGAACTGTATTTGTAAGTACATCTGAATAACTATATGTGACTGTCCTTTGGGCATCCTTTTGCAATCTTATTACAAAAATACTTGAGTAAACACTCTCTAATATCCCCTCATTGACTAAAATTCTTTTTCTTCCGCCATTAGCTTTTAGCATAACTTTTTCGCCTAAATGACTCTCTAGTGTTTTCTTGATAGATGATACTGTTCTATTCTTATCCATTTTAACACCCTCTTTCTTAATCTTAGTATATACTGTAAAACTTTGGATGTCAAATAAGTGAAATATTTTATCATCAAAGTATTATTTTTGTCAATATATATTTTTTACTAATTCCTAATTATTATTGCCAAATCAAAAGATATTATTCATTTTTTTAAGAAATTACTATATATATTGCGATTTTGGGTAACCCTCCCTATATTTCCCTCTAGTTTGTAATCCCCCTACACCTTTTATACCTGTAATAGTATTTTCTATAACTTCTGTAATTTGAACGACTTTATCCATACCTGTATATGCGACCTTTTCACAAACAAAAACAGGATCAAGGCAATGTATAAGTACTCTACTTGGCGAACTAGCATAATTTGCACCACTATCTAATATACCTTCATAATAAGATTGGCATGCACCTGCAAAAATAACAAGTTCATCATAACTTGAATTATACTCCCTAAGTATTTTAACTGATTGCATAAAATATTTAGAATTTCTATAACTCTCTTCATCTAAGTAATTTTCTTTATTTTTAAAGAGACCATCATGTCCTGTTAATACAACAATATCTGGCTTAACCTCTTTTACAATTTGTAATATTTGTGTTGGTTGGTCTTTTTCACTTATAGCTCTTCCTACTGCTTCTAACTGTAATTGTTTATAGACTTTCAAACAATTTTCTAAATAATCTTTATCCCCATCAATATGAAGTATCTTTCCTGGTCTTCCAAAAATCAAGTTATCTTGTTTTATTATTTTAGATGATTTTCCTCGCTCTTTATCATTCTTGTCCTCGCCTCTATCTGATCGTTGCAATCTATCTCCTCTTTCTCCTCTATTTCCTCTTTTGCTACTGGGTATATTAGTCCTTTGACCTCGTCTATCAATTACATTTTTAATAGCCTTATTAACCCTTGCATTAAACATCTTATCTATATCAGCTTCAAAATCATCATCTACTACTTCTAAGTCATCCTCTTTTGAATCTGCTAATATTCTTATGCTATTTCCCTTTAATACATAAGACTTCTTACCCTCTCCATTATCCTTAATATCCATAACTTTAAAGATAATATCTTTACCATAAGACTTTCTTACAACATAATCCCCTATCTTCATAAGCATGACTCCCTTTATCGTATAATTTATATACTATGCAAAATTTATAATATTTGTTACTAATTGAAATTACTACAAAATTAAAGACTTTACCAAAAAGATTAAATATAATCTATTTCAATAAAGTCTTTAATACATTATTTTTTTATTTTTCATAAAATTTATTCGCTTAAAGAGTACTCTTTCTTAAATGCTTCAATAAATTCTACATATGAGTCTTTTTCATTTATTATATTTTGGATTTTTTTAGTGAACGTATTTGCTCCCCATGTAACCTCATTATAATAATGTCTATTAGCAAGTCTCCAATACCTTTGTGGGAAAAGAAGGAATGCTAATATTATTTTGTACTCTCTTTCCTCAATTGCTGACACAGAATTATAGCTTTCAATAATAGTTTTTGCATATTCTAAATTCCAATCTACCTTTTTAAGAACTTTAATCATGAAATTAGCAATATCAAAAGCTCTTATTTCTCTTTTACAATAATCAAAATCTAAAACATGCATCTGTTCATTTTCATCTATAACTATATTGTGATATGTGAAATCATGGTGACAAAATACCTTTTCTTCTTCACTCTTTTCACATACTGGTAAATATTCAGAACTATTTAAAACTTTTAAAGCACGTATTGCTAAATCTTTATAAAAGTCCACAGTTTTGATATACGTAAGATCAAAATTTTGTTTCATATTTTTCTTTCTTGCCATATCTCTCATCTTAGAAAGTGCCTTAATTCTCTTATCCATAAGGCTTGGCCATCTTCCTATATCAGTTTTTAATTTTGAGTTTTCAGGTGGATCATACCCTTTACTAGCATTATGAAGTTTTGCTAAAGTTTCTGCTGCAAGTTTTACTTCCTCAATATTATGGAAGTCACACTCCCTACCTTCTATCCATTCAGATAAAGTGTATAAGTCTTCATTTACTAAAGCATACGGTTCCTTATCTATGTTCAAGAAATATCTATCTATATTTTCAAAACCATTTTGAACTAAATGCTCCTTTGCACCGTATACAAATAAAAGCTTTTGAGTCCCATAGTTAATTCTCTTTAAACATCTATCACCCTTGTTAGTTTTAAGATGATATATCCCCTTACTAGGCTTTAGTTTTTCAATTTTAATATCAAATTGTCTTTCAATTTCAAATTCCCTCATCATAATTATTCACCCCCGATATATTTATATGTCAATGTAGTTTTATTTATTAACAATTTTTAACTATTAATAATATAATAAAAATATAGCTATACTGAAAGGATTTGTCATGAATATAACAATAGATGGCAGAGCCTCTACACTTTACAGAGGCACAGGCATTGGAAACTATACCTATCAAGTATTAAACAATTTAAATCAAATAGATATGTTAAATAACTATGATATTTATATCTCTCAAAACTCTACATTGGATTTAAATCTTAAAAATAATTTTTCCTTAAAGTTTTCTAAGCCATTCTCTAAAAATAACTTTTGGTATGATATAAAAGAACCAAATGAAATTGACAAAAATTCGAACTTATATCATATTCCACAAAATGGTATAGGCTTATTAGATAATATAACGGTTCCTCAAATTATAACTTTGCATGATATAATTCCACTAAAAATGCCTGAAACCGTTAGTGATACTTACTTAAAAATATTTGACACAGAACTTCCTAAAATTTTAAATAGCATAAGTGGAATAATAACTGTCTCAAATTACTCTAAAGATGACATACATAAAACTTTGGGATTTCCTAAAGAAAAAATATTTGTAACTCATCTTGCCGCTGAAAATCAATACAAACCTCTTAATAAAAATATGTGCAAAAATTTTTTAAAAGAAACGTATAAAATAGCTGATGATTTTATACTATATGTAGGTGGGTTTAGTCCTAGAAAAAATATTTCTGGACTTATTGAAGCTTTTAACAAGGCTGAATCTAACCTTTCTAGCACAACAAAATTAGTTATAATAGGAAGAAAAGGAATATCATACGAAACTTATAAAAATAAAGCTATTTCTCTTGGAATTGAAAATAAAGTTATCTTTACAGGGTTCATTCCAACAAATCATATGCCTATCTTTTATAACTGTGCATCACTACTTGTATATCCCTCTTTCTATGAAGGCTTTGGACTACCACCAATAGAAGCTATGGCTTGTGGTACACCTGTAATTTCTTCAAACTTAACATCAATACCAGAAGTAGTAAAAAATTCTGCTGTACTCATAAACCCATCAGATGTATCTGAAATATCCAAATCTATTGTAGAAGTTTCAAATGATATAGATTTTAAAAATAATCTTATAAAAAAAGGCTTCCTTCAATCAACTAAATTTAATTGGCATAATACAGCAAAGGAAACTATAAAAGCATATGAAAATACAATTGAATTGTTATAACTATAAATAAAAGCTACATGTTGATTATTGATTTCAACATGTAGCTTTTATTTTAAAATTTTATTGTAAGAATTTTTTTATAAAAAAC
>JBOGAY010000219.1:0-10306 GCA_051655925.1 Sarcina sp.
TTTATCATCTTGATGAATTTGCAAGAGTTATAGAAATTCGTACATTTAAAATTTCTCAAGTAATAGGAATAAAAGATACTGACAGAAGTCTTATTTTAGCCTATCTTCCAGTAGACTCTAAGATAAGAAATTCATATCGTTTTGTAAAAAAATCAGAAAATGATACAGAACTTTATAACTTACTAATGAAAAATCATCTTACAGCTGACCTAATAATTGATGATAAGTTCCTAGATAAATTATTAGAAAAAACAGGAATTATAGGGTAAAACAAAAGCTACCAAGCAAATACTTGGTAGCTTTCTTATTTTAATTTGCTATTCCTATAGCAACTTCATCTTCTTTTATTACGTTTCTAATCCATTTACCTGACTTAAGTCTGTAAATTTCAAAGAATTATCTAATTATTCGAAACTTTTGATAAAATTTTTCCATCTTCAATTTTTATAATTTTATCACACTTGTTAGCAATTTCTTCATCATGAGTAACTATTAATATGGTTTTTCCTTCATTGTTAAGATCTTTTAATATTTCTATGACCTCTCTTCCTGTTTTCTTATCTAATGCACCTGTCGGTTCATCTGCTAAGATAATTTTCGGATTATTTACAAGTGCTCTAGCAATCGCAACTCTTTGACATTGCCCACCTGATAGTTCATTTATTTTAGCATTAATCTTATCTTCAATTTTTAATTTTTTTAAAATTTCCTTAATTTTATTTTTTCTTACTTTTTTAGCAACCTTCCCATATTCTAATGGTATTTCAATATTCTCATAAACGGTTAAGTCTTTTATAAGTGCAAAATGCTGAACCACAAAACCAAATTTAGCATTTCTTAACTTGGCAATTTCTTTTTCTACTAATGTATTTGTGTCTTGTTCCTCTAAATAATAATTACCTTCTGTTTGAGTATCTATTAATCCTAAAATATTAAGTAGCGTACTTTTTCCAGATCCTGAGGCACCCACTATAGCTGTAAAATCACCTTCTTCAATACTTAAATTAATATTATCCAAAACTTTATTTTCAATTTTTTTATTTTTATAGACTTTGCTAACTTTATCTAATTTTATTAAACTCACTTTACTCGTCTCCTTTCACCAATTCTTGAATTGGATATTTTAATATTTTTCTCAAAGGAATTAGCATAGTAATTAAAGAATATACAGGTAACATTAAACCTATATAAATTACAAGAGTACTCTCTACATTTATACTTTTTGCTTTCATATATAAAATAAACATCACATATGCACTTACTATCATAATTACAATTTCAGTAAAAATAATCATTGCGATATTTTTAAGAGTTGCTCCATTTAATATATAAACACCAAATTCTTTTTTTCTTTTTTCTATAGAATTCAATATCGAAATTATAAATGTTATTGATACTGTAATCAAAATAACTATAGACATCATATTATATATTTCTAATTTACTTTTACTAACATTTAACTCTGAATTTAGAACTTTAGATCCATCTATCACACCTACTTCTAAACCAAATTTTCTAAATCCATTAATAATTTGCTTCTTTATTTTAAGTATCTGCTCTTTATCTAAATTCTTATCAAAAAAAATTAGATTATTTCCAGCTCTTCCTTCAACCCTTCCTTTTACATCTAATTGAGAATCTAAACAAACAATAGTATTATCAAGATCAACATACTCCTTTCCATTAAAAAAAATAGAATATGGTATTTTTTGTTCTTCTTCTAAAATTCCAATTACTTTTCCTTTAACTACTGAATTCTCATCATTCCACTCATGTTCTATAATACTTCCTATTGGAAATTGCTTCGCAAAATTTTTACCAACTAAAAATGAATTTTCATTTTTTTCTAAACTAAAATTTTTCCCTTCTGAAATCTTTAAATTAAAAGCATCTGCAACTTTATTATTTATAAAAATACACTGTGCTTGAAATTTTTGCTCTCCCTGTTCATTAAATGTCCCATCAAACTCACTTACTTCTTGATAACCTTCAAACACCGGCATATTTATTGGTAATCTTTGATTATATAATAATGTTATTCCTTCAATTTTATCTATCTGATTGTAAAAGCTATCTATTTTTTTTAACTTTTCTTCTTCCATGTCATAAATTACATCGCTATTGTTAATTCTAAAATTATATACATTACCTTCATTAAAATATTTATTTATATTTTCAGCTTCATTTTTTATATCATTTGATAAAATCATTGAATTGTACATAGCATACATACCCAATACTAATTGAAATATCAAAATAGTATTTAAAAATATATTTTTCTTCAAACTAATTTTTACATATTTAGTGCCCATATATTTATCTATTCTCCTTCAAAAGCTGACTTATTTTTGCTTTGCTTAAAATACTATTAATAAAAGGAATTATTAATATACTTAGAATTACTAAAAATATAAAACTATAAATTAAAAATTCTCCTCCTATTTCATAATTAAATATCCCATTTATTTTACTTTCTCTAAGAATCCAGTTTATAATTAACGCACTAAAAGTTGCTCCCATATAAATTAATAAACACCTTTCTAATATAATTTTCATAATTCCTTTTTTAGTTGAACCAAATGCTAAACGTACTCCAAATTCTAGCTTTAAATATTCAATCCAATATACTATAGCTCTTAACAAAGTAAGAATTAAACATATTATTATAAAAAAACAATTAATAATTAAAGGTAATGATGTTCCTATAGCTGCCTCTAAAGGATTGGGGAATAATCCTTCATAAAATGAAATTCCAGATATTTTATCATTTCCTACTATACTTATTAATTTTGAAATTATTTCATCTTGTGAATATAAATTACTTCCTATATCCCAAAAATCCTTAATAAAATGCTCACTATTCAAAATAGAATTCAGATTGTAAATTATAGTATAATCATATGTAGCTTCTTTATTGATATTTTTTTCATTTCCAATAATACCAATAACTTTATATCTATCATTACCTCTAAAAATATATTTAACTCCATTTTCATCTAAACAAAATTTAATCATTCCTTGTCCAATTACAGCTAATTTTTCCTCCGATCTTATTTCCTCTTTCGAAAAATATCTTCCCTCAATTAAATTAAATCCTAATTCAAAGTTTTCATCATAATAAATTCCATATACATTTGATTCATAACTTGAAAACTCATTTGCTGATCCATAATTTAAAATTAAATTTTTATCATTTTCTAATCTTTTTAAAATATCTTTAAATTCATCATCTTTTATATGTGAATCAAATGTTACCGCTACATTTTGTCTTGGAATTACACCATTTTCTTCTTGAAATAAATTTTTTAATGAATTTACGCTTCCACCAAGAACAAAAACAAATAAAATTATCATAGTCATACTAATCCAAACAAACTTTGCTTTTCTAAGACTTTTAAAAATCATATAACCTCCTAAAAATTAATTTCCCTAATTATACAATTAGGGAAATCTCCTTATTTTTTATCTATGTTTTTCATTCACTTTATAGTTTCCATTTCTTCTAAATTGCATTGATTGAACTCTACCTTTTCCTGATACTAAGTTCCCCATTTCTTGTCCACCTATAACAACTCTAGTCTTAACACTTGTTGAAGTTGATCCAGCACTAGTCCAACTAAATGCATCTGTTCCAACACTTGCTTTATAAGCTCTTTTTACCCCTACAGTATGATTAGCACCTGTTCCTCCACAAGCTCCACTATGCCACTCCTCAACAGGACCTATTCCTCCAAAATCCATATTAATCGCCATAGCAGATACCGAAAACAAACTTATTCCTAACATTGATCCAGCTATAACTTTTTTCATAAAATTATTCATTTACAAATCCCCCTCAATAAATTTTTAAGTAGCTACCTTTTTTCATTTACCTTTATATTTTAATTATAAATATTTATATACATATATTAACATAACTTCTAAAAAAAAACAATATTTATTGATAAAGCTAATATAATTTATTATAATTACCCTTTTTTGATGTATTAGTTATTCTATTTATCCAAAGATGAAAAAGAACCAAGAAATATAGCATTATCCCAAGAGTCTTTCTTTGAGAATATGAAAGATGAGACAAATTATAAAATTTGTACAACACTTGAAGCAATAAAATCTGTCATCTGTAAATATATGAATTATTATAATAATTACAAATATTAATGGAATAAAAAAAGCTGATTCCGGTTCAATACCGAAATCAACTTCTAGCTGCATAACTTTTTTTAAAATGTCCTTGACATAGGGTCCACTTTATACTTGGTAGCTTTCTTATTTTAATTTGCTATTCCTATAGCAACTTCATCTTCTTTTATTACATTTTTAATCCACTTACCTGACTTAAGTCTGTAAATTTCAAAGAATAATTTTATAAACTCTTCTGTACAGATTATAAAATACACACCTATAAGTGGTAAACCTAAAACTGTTGCTCCAATGAATGCTCCTGGAACTGAGTATAGCCATACCGTTCCTGCTTGAACCATCATTGAGAATGTTGTGTCTCCACCACCTCTTAAAACTCCAATTATCATAACAACATTAAAAGTTCTAATTGGTGTAAATATTGCTATTAATCTTAAAACTAAGATTGTGCTTTTAGCTGTTTCTGGACTTATATTAAATGGAGTTACTGCAAGTGGTGCAAATATCCAAAGACCAAGACCAATCACAACTCCAACAACTGGTGATAACATACCAATCTTCATTGCATAATCTTTAGCTTCTTCTTCCTCATCAGCTCCAATTTTATTTCCTATCATAATACATGCTGCAACTGCTATACCTATTCCTATAACCATAAATAAATTAATTATTGTTGTAGCTATTTGCATTGATGCAACTGCCTGTGTTCCTATTCTAGCATAAGCAATTGAATAAGCCATCATTCCAAGTGACCAGATAAGCTCATTTGCTATAACTGACCATGATGTTTTAAAGTATACTTTAACAAATGCCATATCAAAACTTAATAACTCTTTTAAATTTGCTGCAATATTATTTTTCTTTGCATAAACCATGAAAAGAATATATCCCATTTCCACAAATCTAGCTATTGTAGTTGCAAGTGCTGCCCCCACAACCCCCATTTTAGGTGCTCCAAGATTTCCAAAAATAAATACCCAGTTTAAGAATGCATTAACTAAAACTCCAAGAATACTTGCAAACATTGGTATACTTGGTTGCTCTGTACTTCTTAAAGCTGCTGAATATGACATAGTCACATTAGTTATAAGATAACTTATAGTTGCCATTTTTAAATATTGTGTTCCAAGTTCTATGACTGCTGGATCTTTTGATAACATCTTCATTATTGTCTCTGGCATAAAGAATGCTCCAAATGCAAAAATTACTGATGCAATAAGTCCAATCATAAGTCCTAGTCCCAAAACTGTCTTAATTTTCTCTGTATCCTTCTTACCCCAGTATTGAGCCATAAAAATACTAGCACCTGCTGATATTCCTGCAATACATAGCATAAATACAAAGAAATATTGGTTAGCAAGCCCTACTGCGGCAATTGCTTCCTCACCAAGGTTTCCTATCATAAGATTATCAACTAAATTTAATGATGACATTATAAAGTTTTGAATCACTATCGGAACTGCTAGTATCCATAAACTTTTTAAAAATTTTTTATCTTTTAAAATGCCTTTCAATCAAAAATCCCCCTCTTTATTTAATTTTAGACAAATAAAAAAAGCAAATGGGTAGTTTATGCCGCCCATCTGCTTTATATGTGTAACGCTTTTTTATTTAATTCACCAGTTCCTATTTTAACCCATTTTCCTTTAAAGTCAATAAATAGCAAGTTAAATTAACACTTTGTTTTAAATTCTACCATTTTTTGTCTTGTTTTGACTTAATTTGTCTAACGCTTTTTATTGAACTTCCAAATTAAGTAATATACTATTAAATTATCAACTGTGTATATTGTATATATACAGTCAATCACAGACATAATTCAACCACTTGAACAAAAGCTAAAATACGGAGGTGTTTTTCCATGTCAATTAACGCAGTCTACAAACTACTTAAAATTCTTAGTGTTATAGGAGTTATTGTACTTGTTGCAATAGGTGTACTTGCGACGATCGGCGTTATACCAGCTGATTCTATTTCACTACTGATAATCATAGTAACAGGCTTTGTTGTTGCACCTATTTACTACAGAAAAATAAAAGGTATTGATTAGCAATCAATTTTATGGGGAGAGTTAAATGAATATTATTGTCTCAAATTCATCATCAATTCCTCTCTACTTGCAAATTAAATCACAGATAGAGAGTGAAATTTTAAAGGGTAATTTAAACCCAAGCGATCCACTCCCATCGATAAGAGTTCTAGCAAAAGAGCTTAAAGTTAGCATAATTACAACGAAAAAAGCTTATGAAGAACTTGAACGGGATGGACTTATTCAAACTGTAGCTGGAAAAGGGAGCTTTGTTAGTTCCAAAAATAACGAAAGATTAAAAGAAATCACAATAAGCAAAATTGAAGATAGCCTTAGTGAAATTATTAAAACTGCAAAATCAATTGATTTAGCAGAAGAAAATCTTATAGAAGTTATTAAAATACTTTATCAGGAGGTTTAGAATATGAATGCAGTAGAAATTAAAAACTTAAATAAAAAACTTGGTGAGTTTACACTTAATATAGAAAGACTTGAAATTCCACAAGGGTATATAACAGGATTTATAGGTAAAAATGGTTCAGGAAAAACAACAACAATCAAACTTATAATGGATATGCTATTCCCTGACAGTGGAGAAATTAAAATCTTTAACAAAAGCCTTAAAGAAAATGAAATAGAAGTAAAATCACAAATAGCTTATGTTGGGATAGACTCTGGGTATCCACAAAAGCTTCCACTAAAGAAAATCAAAACTATGATTGCAAGATTCTATCCATCATGGGATGAAAAATTATATGCAAAATACATTTCTAAATTTGAATTAAATGAAAAAATACTCTACAAAGACCTTTCATCAGGAAAGAAAAAGCAATTTGAACTTTGTATGGCATTATCACACAGACCTAAACTTCTTATAATGGATGAACCAACAGTAAATCTTGATCCTGTTATAAGAAATGAATTTATAGACATGCTATCAGAGCATCTTGAATCAGATGAAATGAGCGTGTTCTACTCTTCACACATAACAAGTGACCTCGAAAAATCAGCAGATTATATTTACTTTATAGATAAAGGAAGAATCCTTTTAAGTGGAGAAAAAGACCTATTACTTGAACAGCACAGAATAGTAAAAGGACCAAACTCGCTTATAAATGAAGCAACAAAGAAAAACTTAATAGGACTTAAAAATGGACAATTCGGCTTTGATGCCTTAACAAACAATTATAAAGAAGTTTTTGAAGCATTCGGAGATGAGGCAGTATATGAGAGAGTTTGCCTTGAAGACCTTATGATTTACTACTTAAAGAATTCATAGGGAGGTTTCCATATGAATTCAGTTATGAATTTAATAAAAAAGCATTTTACTATGATGTTTGATGAAAAGTGGATGATTTTTCTTCCTTTAATGTGGTTTGCCTACACACTAGGACTTCCACATTTAGCTCCACTTGCAACATTTTATATAATTTTATATTTTGGAATACTACCAATTATTCCAGAATTAAAAAGCAGCACTCTTTTACTACCAGTTAAAAGAACACAGTTTGTAATTTCAAAATATTTTTGTAATTTTATAGTTGCATCAATCAGTATACTAGTCACTAGTTTAGCTATAAATATTACCTATAACTTAAAATCAGATGTTGGAAAGCTTGCTCTTTTATTAAATATAGTTATCTCTCTAGGTGGACTAGCTCTTTTCATGCCATTCTCTTTTAAAATAAAAACTGAGCGTTTACTAGCAGGAATAATTATTTGTCCTGTAGTTTTTTTCACTACGTACTTCGGATTCACTATAAGTGATGTGAAAAATGGAATTTCACCTATGCCTTTTGATATAAATACCTCACATATTATACTAATACTTTTATGCCTTAGCGTGTTATATCTTATATCAATGAAAGTCGCAATTAAAATATTTGAAAAAAGGGAGCTAGGCTAATGAATACTATAAGCAATTTAATAAAAAGACATCTAACTAGTAATGTTTTGAATTCAAACCTTTGGATTCTACTTTTCGGATTTGCATTTTGGTTTTTAATGCCTAAGAATGGTACTTTTGCAACTTTAATAGTATTTTTCGGACTTTGTATTTTTTCACTTATATCGCTTGAAAATACCAATGCAAATAACAGCTTAGTAAATTTACCTGCTAAAAGGTCACAAATTATAAAATCACTTTACGCTAGTACATTAATTATATTGGGTTTAATTAGCTGTATGTCACTACTATCAGTTTTTATAGGATATGGCTTTGATAACTCATTTGGACAACTATTGATTATAGTAAATCTTTGTTTGCCACTTTTAATATTTTCTATTCTTATTCCTCTTGGGATAAAACTTGGACAGACTTCATTTCAAGTACTCAGTATAGGTCTTTTGATTCTCATTAGTATACACTCACAAATTGCAATTGCTAGAAGTTTTCAAGAACCTGTACCATTAGAGTTTTCAGCAAATGTACTATTCTATATTCCTATATCATTAATTGTTAGTCTTATAATTTTTACATTATCAATGAAACTTTCAATCAAACTTTTTGAGAAAAAAGAATTTAACTAAATTAAAGCAATTCAAATTAAATTAAATTAAAATAAAAAATAAGTAGGTGAAACTTTGGATAAAACAAGAATTAAAAATCTTATAAAAATGGATTTAGATATAATTTTAAATCAAAAACCCTTTGTATTTTTATCTATTTTCTTTATAATAATAGGCTTTTTCTTTCCATTACTAGCAGCACTATTTATTCCTTCTGCTGGATTTATTTGTTCATTAGATGATACAAAACACCAGCAATTGGGAATTAGTTACTGCAAATTATTTTGCTCACCCGTAAAAAAATCTGAAATTGTTATCTCAAAATTTTTATTGCAACTCATTTTGCTATTAGCAATATCACCTTGTTATATTTGGTTTGCAACTATCTCATTAAAGCTTACTGCTTACGTATTTTTTGTAACAACTTCCTTTAGTTTAATATCTATAAGTTTATTAACTTTTTTAACCTTTTTATTCATATGTAAGATATATTATTTTGCCGTTATTGGAATAAATCTTTTAAACTTCATTGACAATAGCTTTATGTTAAATATAGATTCAAATATCCCTTCAAACCCTGAACACTTTTTACTAACTCTTTTGATAGCAAGCTTTATAACAATTTCACTTTCTATTTTCCTATCAATAAAAAAATTAGAAAGAAAGCAACTTGTTTAAATTTAAAAAGCCTCCACAGAAACTAAGATTTCTGTGGAGGCTTTTTTATCTATTAAACTAGGCAATCTAATAATAGCACATTAACATAAAAGAGTGAATTAAATAACAACCTAGAAAACATTTCTTTTGAAAAATCTGTGGATAAAAAAAGCAAAAAGTTATCCACAGGCAAATAAGAAAAAATGTTCTGTGGATAACTTTCAAAAATTCTATCATCTGATAGAAACTAGTACAATGTTGCCTGCTAAGTGCTGCAAGCGAGAGTAAAAATTTATCTGACAGCTAATGAGCTTACCACTAATGTGATAACTAATTCCTACACACTCTAACTAAATTTATATAGCCGTAGACTCAATTCAGGTTTATCCTGAATACTTAGTCGTAGGCATCTAGGAGCGTGTGGTTCTTTATTTCTAACTCGCTTAGAAATATCTAGAAACACTAGCTATCAGATAAATACATCAACACTTTTACAAGTTTGATATTCTAAAGTCTAATCATTAACACAATTTAATGTACTGACCGACTTCTTATATTACCATAGCTCTTTATTTATCACAAGTTAGAAATTACCTTTATTGCTACTTCTATTTTTCATATTCTAATCATCATTAAAATATAAATATCTACATATAAACTAAAAACTTACGAATATAAAATTAAAGAAATGTTTTAATACATACTAAAAGGAGATTATTATGTTAATTTTAAAGATAGTTAAATCAATTATTATTGGTAGTGCAGTTTATTTGTCTGCTCTTACTATACTCGGTAATGTTTTTAATACAGGTGATGCAGTTGGACTTTGTAATGGTCTATTTTTCTCAAGCTTACTTTTTTATATAATTCTTGATAAAAACTCTACTAAAGATGATTATAATTTCAGTATCTATGATGATGAGTATAAAAAAGAAAAAAAGCATCACTCCAACCAAGATTAATGCTTTT
>JBOGAY010000220.1:0-20692 GCA_051655925.1 Sarcina sp.
TTCAATAATAGAAAGGTCTGATTTTATACCTTTTAAATCTGAAGTGCTTTTAGTAAACTCAGCTATATAATCACTAGATTTAAGTTCTTTGATAGTGTGTTTTTTATTATTTACAAAGTTTATTTCATTAACTATTTTAGTTAAATTATCAAATGGTTTAGGTGATGTTAGTATATTAAACAGGATAGTGAATAAACCTATGAGTATAAATAAAAAAGTTATAGTAAAAGGGTTAGAAATAAATTTTGTTATCATTTTTTTATTCATTTTTACCTCCTATGTAAATTATTTACTTAAATATATGTTGTAAGATTAGATTACAGTACAAGAAATTATGTTAATAAGAGATTTTGAATATATTTTTACAATAATTTTTAGTGTATAATTATAATTAAGACTCTAAAGAAGGTGAAAATAATGCAGGATATACAACTTATAATTACGAGTATTAAAAATAGTATGTCGATTTCAGCAGTGATTGATATACTTGTAGTTGCTTTTATATTCTACAAAGGGTATAAATTGATTCAAGAAACGAGAGCAGAACAACTTTTAAAAGGAATTTTGCTTATATTATTATTAATTCCGGTAAGTCATTTATTAAGACTAAACATGCTGAATTTTATTCTTACTAAAACACTTACAATAGGAGTTTTATCTATGGTTATTATTTTCCAACCAGAGATAAGAAAAGCACTAGAACATATCGGAAGTAGTACTTTTAATGATTTACACATAGTAGATAATGATGAAGAATTAGAACACATTGTTGATGAACTTGTTGAGGCTATAAATAATATGGCAGCAGAAAAAACAGGAGCATTAATAGCTATTGAACAGAAAACAGGTTTAGATGAGTACATAAAAACCGGTACAAAAATTGATGCTATAATCAGTGACTCTCTTGTTGAGAATATATTTGTAAAAAATACGCCACTTCATGATGGGGCTATGATTATAAGCTATGATAGAATAGTTGCAGCAGGATGCGTACTTCCTTTGAGTGGAAATCCTAATATAAGTAAACTTCTTGGAACAAGACATAGAGCAGCGATTGGGCTTTCAGAGGTCTCAGATGCACTTGTACTTATTGTTTCAGAAGAAACAGGGAATATTTCATTAGTTGTAAAAGGAAGACTTACAAAGAATTATGATAGTACAAAACTTAAAAATGTACTTTTAAAAATATTAAGAAACAGAAGAGATAAAGATGATAAGTCAATCAAAGGCAGGGTAGGAGAATGGTTAAGAAAGCTAAAAATAAAGAAATATTAATAAAAGTTATATGTCTACTGCTTTCAATTGGATTATGGCTTTATATTAATAGTATAGAAAACCCAGTTAGTGAAAGAGTTATAACTAATATACCTGTTGAAATATTAAATACACAGGTTTTAGCTGAGGATGGTTTAGCACTTGCCCCAAATCAGAATATTTCAATAAGTTTAACTGTATCAGGACCAACAGGGGAGATATATAAAATTAATAAATCTCAATTTAGAATAGTTGCAGATTTAGTTTCATATGGATTGAAGCCGGGAGAAAATAATATTCCTATAAATATTCTTAATTCTCCTAGTGGAATAAATATTAAAAATAATTATCCAAGAGTAGAGCTGAATTTGGAAAATTTACAGAAAAAAACAATGCCAATATATTCAGAGATAAACGTACAAAATGCAAAAAATACAAAAGTTCAAAATGTTAAAATAAGTCCGCTTTCAGCAAGTGTTGAAGGGGCGGAAAGTTTAGTTAAGGAAGTTTCAAAATTGGTTGTGCAAGGTCAGGTTAATGATGTAAACCAATCAACAGTTTTAAATCTACCAATAGTTGCGGTAAATTCTTCGGGGGTTCAAATAAAGGGATTAACTATAACACCATCACAAGCTGATGTTGCGATAAATTTAGAGCAAGGTAAGGCAGTCCCTATAAAAGTAACAACAGAAGGAACTTTACCATCTAATTTAGTTTTAAAGAGCATGACACCGAATATTACATCTATAGATGTAGTTGGTAATGGTTCAGATAAATTAAGTTTGTTATCTACAACTCCGATAGATTTATCTAAAATAACAGGAAATGCTACAATACCAGTAACAATTACATTACCACCAGGTATTGTTAATATATCAGGATCTGATACTGTCAATGTTAATGTTGTAGTTCAAAATAATACTACAACTAAAACAGTGTCATTGCCGATAAATATGATTGGACAAAAAGAAGGTTACACATATAAACTTACACAAAATACAGCTGAGGTTACTTTTGCAGGTTCAGCAAAAGATATAGGAGCATTAGATATGAACCAGCTTAGTTGTCAAGTAGACACTTCTACGCTAGATAAAACAGGGCTTGTTCCAATAACTGTAGTAGGTGGGAACTTAGAGGGGATAGATGTTAAAGTTAATCCGACAACTATTCAGGTGGATATGACAGGAGAAAACAAACCACCAGTAACAGGTGAGCCTGATAATCCAACTCCACCAACTTCTAATCCTAATCCAACTCCACCACCAACTCCAAGTACAAAGCCAAAACCAGATGCAGGGACAGGTACAAATCCAGAGCCAGTTCCGAATCCAGTAGAAAAACCTGTAAACAAGTCTGAGTCTAGTACAAGTGGTGATACTGATAAAAACTCTACAAATCAAAATAAAACAAGTGCAACAAATAGTCCAAATAGTGCAAGTACAGCAAACACACAAGCTAATCCACAGGCAAATAATACAGAAAGTGTGAGTACTACAAAGGATAAAAGTAGTACAGTTGTAACCACAAATATGGCTAAAAATTAATGTACAATAATAATAAAAGTATCCTTAAGAATTTAAAATTTTAAGGATACTTTTCTGTGTTTTGAAAAAAGATGTTATAATAGTAAGCATGATTGAAGAATAAGAAAATTCAGGAGGAAACAATATGACAATTAGAATTATTAACTTAACTTTAGGTATAGATGAGTCAAAAGATTTATTAAAGAAAAAAATAGCTAAGAAGTTAAAAATGTCAGTTGAAAAAGTTAGTGATTATAAAATAATAAAAGAGTCACTTGACGCAAGAAAAAGAAATGATTTGAAGTTTACATATGCTATAAATATAGATTTGCCAAATGAAAAAGCTTTAGTTGAAAAGCTTAAAGATAGAGATATATTATTAGAAAAAGAAGGGTATAACGCAGAACTTGTTTCTGCTGGTACAGAAAAATTAGAATATAGACCCGTTGTTGTTGGTATGGGACCAGCAGGTCTTTTTGCAGCGTTACTTCTTGCAAGAAAAGGGTATAAACCACTTGTTTTTGAAAGAGGAGAAGATGTTGATGCTAGAACTGAGACTGTTGATAAGTTCTGGGAAACAGGAGTACTTGATAAAGAATCAAATGTTCAATTTGGTGAAGGTGGAGCTGGTACTTTCTCAGATGGTAAACTTACAACGAGAATAAAAGATAATAGATGTGATTTTGTTGTAAATGCATTAGTTCAACATGGTGCACCAGAGGATATAATTTATAAAGGTAAACCACATGTTGGAACAGATATTTTAAAAGGTGTTGTTAAAAACATTAGAGAAGAAATCAAATCTCTTGGTGGAGAAGTTTACTTTAGATCAAGAGTTGAAAATATAACAAAAGAGAATGGTAAAGTAACTGGAGTTGTAGTTAATGGTAAAGAAATTCCAACGAATGAAGTTATTTTTGCAATAGGTCACAGTTCAAGAGATACTTATAAAATGTTATTTGATAATGAAGTATTCATGGCAGCAAAGCCTTTTGCCATTGGTGTTAGAGCAGAACATCCTCAAAATGGGATTAATGAAAATCAATATGGTGAAAAATATGCTTGTCACCCAAAACTTGGAGCAGCAGAATATAGACTAACATATCAAGCTAAAGATCTTGGTAGAGCAGTATATTCGTTCTGTATGTGCCCAGGGGGGGTTGTTGTAAATGCAGCATCAGAAGAGGGAAGGCTTTGTGTTAATGGAATGAGTTATCATGCTAGAGATAAAGAAAATGCTAACTCAGCATTAGTTGTAACAGTAGGACCAGAAGATTATGGTAGTGATCACCCACTTGCAGGGATGGAGTTCCAAAGAAAGTATGAAGAACTTGCATTCAAAGTTGGAGGTTCAAATTATAAAATACCAGTTCAGCTTTTAGGTGATTTTATGGAAGATAAAATTACAACAGAGCTTAGAAGTGTAATTCCTTCAGTAGCTCCAAATCATGTGTTTAGAGACCTAAGAGAATGCCTTCCAGACTATGTTGTAACAGCCATAAAAGAAGCAGTACCAGATTTTGAAAGAAAGATTCAAGGCTTTGGTCATCCAGATAGTGTACTTACAGGAGTTGAAACAAGAACTTCAGCACCAGTAACAATGAAAAGAGATGAAAGACTTCAAAGTATTTCAGTTCAAGGACTTTACCCAGCGGGGGAAGGTGCAGGATTTGCTGGAGGAATTATATCAGCAGCAGTTGATGGAATTAAGGTAGCAGAAAAAATTGTAGAGAAGTATGCACCATTAGTTTAAAATACTAAAATATATTTTTTAGGAGCAAAAAAATGAAATATAAAAATAAAGAATTTGTTTGTTTATTAGATGTTGGATTTGAAACAATCAGAGGAAAGTGGAAAAGTATAATAATATGTCATTTAAATGATGAACCTAAAAGGTTTTTAGAACTCCAAAGGATTACAAAGGGTGTTAGCCAGAAAGTTTTAACTGAGAATTTAAAAAACTTAGAAGAAGAGGGTATTATTAAAAAAATAGTGTATCCGGAAATTCCTGCAAAAGTTGAATATTCTTTGACAGGAAAGGGTTTAGAACTATCTAATATATTAAAAGAGTTAGAAGGTTGGTCAAAAAAACACTATGAAAAAAGTGTTGAAATATAAAGTTATAAGTAAAAATCACCTAGAAAGTGAAAATTTCTAGGTGGTTTTTTATATAGTATTTGAGATGTAATTTATAACAAGTTCATTTAAATAATTTATTTTTCTTTCTTTCAATACTTCTAAATTAATATTTATATCACTTAAGGATAATAAATTTTCATTTTTTTCAAGTTTTAAATTTATAGAAGCTTGTTTGATTGAATTTAGTTTGAAATCTATATAGTCATCAAACAAAGCAATATGTTCAGTTATATTTTCTTTTTCATTCCAAAGATTTGTTAAAAGTAAAAAATATAAATTTTCAATATTAGAATTACCTTTAAGAACATCAAGTTTATCAAAAATTACTTGTCCATACTTAGTTATTGAGTCTTGAAATTTAGAAATATCTTTGTTTTGAGCAGCTTTTGTTAGTGTTTTGAATTTAAGCATATTACCCTCCAGTAAATTTAGTTATTAATATTATAAAACAACTTAGATTTTTATATTTTAAAAACAATTTTTAATTAGATTTTTAATGCTTAATTTAATTGATAATTCAATAAGTAGAATATTTTTTCAAGTAAAAAATAATAGAAAAAGTAATAGAACAATTGTTGAGTCATAATTTATAGCAAAAATATAATAAATTTATAATAAATATTTTTGTAAAAATTTGATAAAAATGTTTATATTTGATAAAATTGTATGTGATATATAAGTATTTAGGACAAGTTTGAATTATGTTAAGGAAAAGAGTTGAGAGGTGCAAGAATGAGTAAAAATTTTGATGATTTATTTAAAAAGTTAAAAGAGGTTGGTAAAAAGACAGTTTCTGTTGCAGTAGCGCAGGATAAACCAGTTTTAGAAGCTTTAAAAGAGGCTAGTAGAATGGGAATGGTTGATGGTATTTTAGTTGGAGACGAGCCTGAGATAAGAGCAATTTCAAATCAAATTGATTTTGATTTATCAGATTTTAGAATAGTTAATGAACCTAATGTAGGAAAAGCAGCACTAGAAGCAGTTAGACTTGTTTCAGCTGGTGAGGCAGATATGGTTATGAAGGGGCTTGTTGATACAGCTACATTTTTAAGAAGTGTATTAAATAAAGAAGTGGGTCTTAGAACAGGAAAGCTTATGTCACATGTTTCTGTTTTTGATATTGAAGGATATGATAGACTTTTATTCTTAACAGATGCGGCATTTAACACATATCCAGATTTAAAAGCTAAAGTACAAATAATAAATAACTCTGTAAGTGTTGCTAAAGCTTGTGGAATTGATACTCCAAAGGTAGCAGTAGTTTGTGCAGTAGAGGTAGTAAATCAAGATATGCAAGCGACTGTAGATGCAGCATTACTTGCTAAAATGAGTGATAGAGGTCAAATTAAAGGGTGTTTAGTTGATGGACCATTTGCTTTAGATAATGCGATTTCAGAAGAAGCAGCTGAGCATAAAGGGGTTCATGGAGAAGTTGCAGGTAGAGCAGATATTATTCTTTTGCCTAATATAGAAACAGCTAACGTTATGTATAAAACATTAACTATGCTTGCTAAAACAAGAAATGGTGGATTACTTGTTGGTACATCAGCACCAGTTATTTTAACATCAAGATCTGATAGCTTTGATGTTAAGGTTAATTCAATAGCAGTAGCAGCATTAGTTTCACAAAAATAATTTAGTTTAGAATTATAAGAAAATAATTATGAGAGTTTAATTTTGGAGGGGAATTTAATATGGGGTATAAATTATTGGTCATTAATCCAGGTTCAACATCTACTAAGGTAGCAGTATATGAGGATAATAAGGAAATATTTGAGGAAACTTTAAGACATCAAGCAGAGGAAATAGCTAAGTATGGGGAAGTTGCAGATCAGTTGTATTTTAGAAAAGGGTTAATTCTTGATATTTTAAAGAGTAACAATTTTGACATTTCAACTTTAAATGCAGTTGTAGGAAGAGGCGGAATGTTAAAACCTATCGAAGGTGGAACTTATGAAGTTAATCCTATGATGATTGAAGATTTAAGAATTGGAGTTCAAGGTCCACATGCATCAAACCTTGGTGGAATACTTGCTAAAGAAATAGCAGATTCAGTTAATGCAAGAGCATTTATTGTTGATCCTGTTGTTGTAGATGAGCTTTCAGAAATAGCAAGAATTTCAGGTTGTCCTGATATTCCAAGAAAAAGTAAATTCCATGCTTTAAATCAAAAAGCAGTTGCTAAAAAATTTGCAACAGAAGTTGGAAAAAATTATGAAGATTTAAATCTTATAGTAGTACACATGGGTGGAGGAGTTTCTGTTGGAGCTCACAAACATGGTAGAGTAATTGATGTTAACAATGCACTTGATGGAGATGGTCCATTCTCACCAGAGAGAGCTGGTGCAGTTCCGGTTGGGGATTTAATCAAATTATGTTTTAGTGGAAAATTTTCTGAAAAAGAAGTATATAGTAAAATCGTTGGAAAAGGTGGGTGTGTAGCTTATCTTGGGTTAAATGATCATAGAGAAGTCCAAAATAGGATTGTAGGTGGAGATAAAAAAGCAGAAATGATAAATGATGCTTTTGTGTATCAAATATGTAATGCTATTGGGGAAAAAGCAGTAACAAATAGTTTATAAATCTTAATAAAAAGATTATAAAAATATAAACTATTACTGCGTACGTAGAGAAATTTGCGTAGGACACAGATTTAATTGCAGGTACTACCTAAAGCCTTACACCACAATATGGGCGAAAGCACTATATGATGGGACGAAAGTAGAAACAACGTAAGGATGGCACATGGTTAAATCCTAAATGCTATAAACAATGGTTGCTCATGCAGGTAAGCTCCTAAGTCTTTTAAGATATGGAGAAACTTCAACGACTATCGGTTGAAATACCGAGTAAAGCCCTAAGCGATTGAGGGAAGAAAAGGTCTGCCCTAAACGAGTAATGTCGTAGGTGAAGAAATAGTCTTTGCACTCTAGGAAACTAGGTGGTCATTAGCGTGAGCGAAATGGCATCATATAAGTAGCGTTATATGGTAAAAGGATATAAACTCTATAAATAAATATTTTATAATTTTTATAAACGTCAAAATGCTAAATTAAAGTTTTTATTTTATTTGCTAATTTTATTATCTTTTAAATATTATTTTAAATTAAATTTTTCATAAGTTTGGAATTTTTGCTAATAATATTATTAGGAGGTGAAAAAATGATTAAGGCAATTAAAGTAAAGTTATATCCCACAAGAAAACAAGAAGAGTTAATGTGGAAAAGTGCTGGTGTTGCTAGATTTTCTTATAACTGGGGACTAGATTATTTAAATAATTATTATAAAGAAAACAAAAAATCTTTATCAATAGGAAGTTTAAGAAAAGTCTTTACAGAAATTAGAAAATCAGAAGAATATAAGTGGCTTAAAGAAGTTTCTTCTGAAATACCACAACAAGCACTTAAAGATTTAGGAGATTCATTTCAACGATTTTTCAAGAAAGAATCTGACTATCCTAAGTTTAAAAGAAAAGGCAAATGTCAAACTTCATTTTATCATCTAAATAATAAATTTATTGTTGAAGATAATTATATCAAATTAGAAAAGATAGGCTATGTAAAAATGAAAGATGAATATAGACTACCAAGTGGAAACTATAAAAAAGATAAAATTAAAGTCTTAAATCCTAGAATAAAACATAACGGTAAGTTTTGGTATCTTGCGCTTGCATTTGAGTGTGAAGAGAATCAAAAAGAAGAACTTACAGGTGAAAGTGTCGGAATCGACCTTGGAATTAAGAGTTTAGCAATAGTTTCTAACATTGAAAAACCTTTTAAAAACATTAATAAATCTAAAGAAATGAAAAGATTAAACAAGAAACTTAAAAGACTACAAAAACAAGTTTCAAGAAAGTATGATATGTTGAAAGCTGGTAAAGTTTTTGAAAAAGGTCAAAGACTTATCAAAACTCAAAATATTATAAAACTTGAAAGAAAAATTAAACTTGTTCATAAAAGAATTGCAGATATTAGATTAAATCATATACATCAAACTACAAATGCTATCGTGAAAACCAAGCCTAGCAGAGTTGTTGTAGAAGATTTAAATGTTAAAGGTATGATGAAAAATAAACATTTAGCTAAAGCAATTTCAGAGCAATGTTTTAATAAGTTTATAACTATTCTTAGTCATAAATGTAAATGGAGAGGTATCGAACTTGTAAAAGCAGATAGATTCTTTCCAAGTAGTAAAATGTGTTCTTGTTGTGGAACTATAAAAAAAGACTTGCGATTAAAAGATAGGACTTATGTATGTGTAAATAATAAGTGTAATCTTGTAATAGATAGAGATAAAAATGCGAGTTTTAATTTAGCAAGATATAAATTAGCTTAGAAAATCAAATTAAAAGATTAAGCTAATATGTAGACAATGACGAGGTCGAATTTAAGCCTTTGGAAAAGTAGAGAACTAAAAGCTCTGCTTTTATGTGAATCACTTTGTGGTTTACCTAGAATTATATCAAACGAAAGTAGCATATTGCAAAATCGGATTCTGTGAAAAAGGAAATAAATCTATAAAAATTATAAAATATTTATAAAGAATTATAGAGTTTATACGTCAGTTGTTTTAGATGGAAAAGTTGATGGGATAATTTTAACTGGTGGAATAGCTTACAGTGAAATGGTTGTAGATCAAATTAAAGCTAAAACATGTTGGATATCAAAAGTTACAGTATATCCAGGTGAAGATGAAATGCTTGCACTTGCACAGGGAGCTTTAAGAGTTCTTAATGGTGAAGAAGTAGCTAAAAATTATGCTTAAAAAGTAAATATAGTGCCTCATTGTAGGCACTTTTTACATGGTAAAGATAGTTAAAAAATTAACATGCAAAAATAGCGTATAAGGGGAATTGTTTTATGAGTTTAGTGACTATTAATGAAAAGCAGATTGAATTTGAAGGAAAAGAAAGTATTTTAAAACTTGCTAGAGAAAATGGAATAGAAATTCCTACATTATGTTTTTTAGAGGATTGTGCAAATGTAGGTCAATGTGGTGTGTGTTTAGTTGAAATTGAAGGTCAAGAGAAATTAGCAAGAGCTTGTGCTATGAAAGCTAAAGATGGGATGGTAGTAAAAACTAATTCAGAAAGAGTTCAAGAAGAGATAAAATTAGTAGTTAGTACTATTTTAGATAAACATGAATTTAAATGTGGACCTTGTAAAAGAAAAGATAATTGTGAGTTTTTAAAACTTGTTATAAAAACAAAAGCAAGGGCTACAAAACCTTTTAAGGTAGAGAATAAAGCAGATTATTTTGAAGATGCAAGTAGGGCAATTACTTTTGATAAAAGTAAATGTACTGTTTGTGGTAGGTGTGTTGCTGCTTGTAGAACGTATACAAAGACAAATTCAATTAAATTTCATAAGGTTGGAACAGAAAGAAGAGTTGGTGCAGTTGATTTAAAATGTTTTGATGATACAAACTGTCTTTTATGTGGACAATGTGTATTAGCTTGTCCTGTTGATGCTTTACAAGAAAAGTCGCATGTTGATAGAGTAACAGAGGCATTAAACAATCTAGATAAGCACGTTATTGTAGCAATGGCGCCAGCAGTTAGAGCTTCTATTGGTGAACTTTTTAAGATGGAATTTGGAGCAGATGTAACAGGAAAGCTTTATACTGTTTTAAGACAACTTGGCTTTGATAAAGTTTTTGATATAAACTTTGGTGCAGACCTTACAATTATGGAAGAAGCAACAGAGCTTATAGAAAGATTAAAAGAAAATAAAAACTTACCAATGTTTACTTCATGTTGTCCATCATGGGTTAGGCAAGTGGAAAAATTTTATCCAGAACTTAAAGCAAATCTTTCAACTGCAAAATCTCCACAACAAATATTTGGAGTTACAACAAAAACTTATTATCCTCACCAAGTGGGATTAAAACCTAAAGATATATTTACAGTGACAATAATGCCTTGTACAGCTAAAAAGTTTGAGGCTGATAGAGAAGATTTTGAATTTATGAGTAGAAGAGATATTGATGCTGTTCTTACAACAAGAGAGCTTGCGAAAATGATTAAAGATAAGAAAATTAAATTTACAGACCTTGAAGATGGAATAGTTGATTCACTTATGGGAAGCTACTCAGGTGGTGGAGCTATCTTTGGAACTACTGGCGGAGTTATGGAATCAGCACTTAGAACTGCAAAAGATTTTATTGAAGGGGAAACTGAAGTTGTAACTGAGTTTAAAGAAGTAAGAGGATACACAGGAATTAAAGAAGCTAATGTTAAAATTGGAAATTATGATTTAAAGGTAGCAGTAATTAATGGTGCAGCTAATCTTTCAGAGTTTATTAAATCAGGAAAACTTGAAGAAGGATATCATTTTATAGAAGTTATGGCTTGTGAAGGTGGATGTATAAATGGTGGTGGGCAACCTCATTTATCAGCAGAACAAAGAGCAAGTTTAGATATAAAGAGTTTAAGAGGTAAGGTTCTTTATAATCAAGATGCGAATCTTCCTAAAAGAAAAGCACACCAAAATCCAGAAATTATAAAGCTTTATAAAGAATGTATGGGAAAGCCAGGAGAGTGTAAGGCACGTGACCTTTTACATTACTCATATGATGAAAAAGCTAAACATTAAAAGTTAAAGAGGGGTGTTCTGCACTTCTCTTTTCTTGTAAAAACAATTAATACTATGAATGACGATAATTTCAAATTAATTTAATGAGAATTTGAAGCATAATATTGTAAATCTAGAAAAAAATGATTCTACTCCTATAAGGATATTTATGTAATATTTTTAATTTTATAAGTTAGTAACAAGTTAATATATTTTCAAAAGTGTAAAAAGTATTAATAAAACAATAATATTTACAATTTTTTATTGTAAAAAAAAGTATTATAAGTTATTATTATGTAAATAAAACGATAAAAGGAGTTAATTATATGAAAAATATAAAATAGTAACTTTAGCTTTAGCTATTTGTGCATTAGGATCCACAAGCGCAATGGCAGCTAATAAAACTACAGCATCAGGAAAAGTAGGAAGTTTTTATACTTCTGGAAATGCTACTATGACTGGATCTTATGGTTCAGCAACAACTAGTATATCAGGAGGGGTAAGTAGTGCGGTTGCTGGTCTTAGGGCAACTACGCAGTTTAAATATGGTTTTGGAACTAGAGACTATACAGTTAGTAATAGTGGAAGTAATGCAAGTAGATATTTATCAGTAGTTGCTAATTCTAAGCATTCTGGTTCTGTGGGAAAATCAGTAATCAATACACATGGTGTTACTAGTGGATCTACTACATGGTCAGATAGCACTTATATAAATAAATAAATTAATAAATAAATTAAAAAATAACTATACTTAGTTTGCTATTAAATTTAGCTATCTTTGTATAGTTATTTTAAATGGAGGGATTTTTTTGAAAAAAATATTAGCATGTTTATTATTTGCTTCAATGGTATTTGTTGGATGTTATAATGCTAAGGAATTAAATAATGATGAAATTTTTAATACTGATTTTTATAACGAATCTGAATCTTTTATAACAGAAAATGAAAAAGGTTATTATTTTGTAAATGGAAATTATATTTATTATACTGATAAGGAGGCTATGAAGCCAATAGTCCTTTGTAATAAACCAAATTGCTTACATGAGAAGCAAGCAGATAATAGCAAGGTTTATGAATGTAATGCATTTGTATATTTTTCAAATTACAACTATATAAATGTTTATGATGATGAAATTTATCTTACGTCAAGTTTTAATTCAAATAAAAAAGATGAAATTTTAGAACTTGTCCAATTATCAAGTGATGGTGAAAAAAGAAAGTCGATTATAAAGTTTGATTCAGATTTTATAAATTCTACTATTATAGATAAAGGCAATATATATTATGTAAATCAAAAATATAAAGAAGATAAGCTTACTAGTACAATTGAGAAAATAAATTTAAGCAATTCTAAAAAAGAAGTAATTTTTTCTAGTTCTTTAACGGATGGTGGAATAGGAGGATTTACACTTAATGAATCTAAGTTATATTTTTATGAATATGGAAATAATGATGCAAACGAATTCAATGAATCTGATGTTATTTTAGATTTAGAAACAATGAACATAAAAAGTGAAAAGACAAATTATGAAAAGCTTAAAAGTCCTACTTTAATTGATAATGGGAAAAGTTTATATAGTTATTTTTATGGAGATAAAAATGAACGAAATTCTGAAATATATTCATCAGATTTAGATGGAAGTAATGAAAATTTACTTTATAATATACCTCATAATAAATTTTTAACTGATGATAATTATATTTATGCATTTATTGATAAAACAGAAAATGATAAAGGTAAGTTAGATATATATGATAAAAAAGGTGAACTTTTGAATTCATTAGAGCTTGATTTTGAAGTATTAAATCAGCATAAAGGAAATTCAGATTATATGTTTTTCAAAAATAATTCGGATTTTTGTGAAATTAAATATATAGATAAAAGTAAAATTGGAACAAAGGATTTAAAGGTTGAAACATTAATATCTGTTGAATCTAAAGATGCTTTTAAAGCTATAAGTTATTAGTGATGAATATGTTATTATATGAATTTAAAAAAATACTCAAAAAGAAGTTTATTTGGGTTTTGACTTTATTTTTAATTATAGCAAATAGTTTACTTTTTTTATCAACAGAATACAAGGAAAATAAAAATTTTATACAAAATATTGAATTATATAAAGAAATACAGATGTTTGATAAGTCTAAAGATGAACAATCATATTCAATTTTATTAGCTTATGAAAATAGGCTATTTGAATATAGTCTACTTTTATCTGGGGATGACATAATAAGTTTGAATATTTCTTTAAATCAAGAGGATATTGATTATTTTGATTCAATATATAGCAATTCACAGGAAAAAGTTTTTGGGCATTTAGATATTTTAAATAAATATTTAGATCAGCTTAAATACAAAAATAGTTATGGGCAGTATATAGAAACTGTTTTAACCCAAGCTGATAATATGGGCTCACATTCTGTTTTTCAAAAAAATAATAGTTTTTCAAATAAAAATATGCTTAAAACTAAAGAGGATTATACTAAAGTTAAAAATTTAGAGATAGGAATGGATGTATCGGATGGAATAGTTAAAGCTACTAGTTTTGGAATAACAGATTTGCTTATAATTATAATTATTTCTGTGATGATTTTTTATTTGATTACAGAGGAAAAAAATCAAGAAACCATATCATTATCAAACACTATGAAGCATGGAAAGTTTAAATTTTGTATATCTAAAATTTTTTGTATTATTTTAACTTCAATAAGTATTACACTGATTTTTTATGGAATTAATTTATTGCTTGGTGAATATCTTTATGGTTTTGGAGATTTATCAAGAAGTATACAATCAATAAATAAATTTGTAGAAAGCACATTGTTAATTAATATCTTGGAATATATGATATTATTCATTGTTAGCAAATTGCTTATAATAGTTACTCTAACATTAGTTACAACTTTTTTAGCAATAATTTTAAAGGAAGTAAAAATAGTATATGCAAGTGTATTTATTTTTACTTTGATGCAGTACTCTTTATATATATTTATACCTGAAAATTCATATTTAAGTCTTTTTAAATTTATTAATATTTTTTCATTTGCAAATGTGTTTAATATTTTAAGCAAATATAAAAATATAAATTTATTTAACTTTGCTATAAATTTGAAATTTTTATTTTTTGTGATATGTATAGTAGGAATTTTAGGACTGTATATAAGTTCTGTTTATTGTCTTAAAAATAATATTCAAATAAATTTAAGATATTCTAAAAAAATTTCAAAAAAACAATATCTTCCTAATAATATTTTTTCATATGAAATAGGTAAAATTCTTTTTGGAAAAAAAATTTTGATTTTATTTATTATTATGATTGTTGTAGCTATAAATCAAGTATATTCTTTTGAAAAAATATATAATTTATCTAAAGGACAATATACTTACTATGCAAATATTTTGAAAGATGAAAATCTAGATGAAATAATAAATAATGAAATTGAAAAATTTGATTTGATAGATAAAAATGTTAGCCAAGCTTTTAATGATTTTGAAAATGGAAGTATTACTAAGGAGGAGTACAGAAATATAAATTTTAGTGCAAATGTTTTAAAGCAAAAGCAGGAGCTATTTTATAATGAGGTTCTACCGCAATATGAGTATATAAAAAATAAAAGCATTGAGAGTGGAATAAAACTTTCATTTATAAATAAATACTTTTTGGAGGATATCTCATCGAAAAGTTCAGAAAAAATAAAAATATTATATGCTTTAGTGATTATGATATTTCTATCTAGCACATTAATACTTATGGATACTGAAAATGATTTCTTAAATATAGTTAGTACATATAAAAATGGACAGGAAAAATATGTAATATCAAAGATATTACTAGCATTTATATTCAGTTGTATCACAGTTGTGATTATTTATATGCCTGATTATATTTTAGCATTTAGAGAATATGGTAGTGAGTATTTAAAAGAAAATATTCTTTCAGCTCAAGCTTATTCTGGATTTATTAGCATGTCTATTGCTGAATTTTTAGTAATTGCCAATATTATAAGAATTTTTAGTTTATTTGTAGTATCTTTAATAATAATGTACTTATCTATAAGTTTAAAAAAATATTTTTCTGTAATAACAATTGTATTAATAACATTAGCATTCCCATTAATATTATCTGAAAAAATAAGTATACTTGATAAATTAAGTTTTAATAGATTTTTACTTATAGAAACACTTATGAGAGATTTAATAACATTTGTAATAGTAATTATAATTCTTATAGTAGTTCTTTTATTTGTACTCAAAAAAATATTTAGATATAACTTGGAGGTATAGTTTTGAAGCTTTCTATAAAAAATATAAATAAAAAATATAAAAATGGAACTGTTGCACTTAGTGATTTCAGTTTAGAGATGGATTATGGGATTTATGCATTGATAGGACCAAATGGAGCTGGAAAATCAACTCTTATGAATATTATAATTGGTAATATTAAAGCAGATTCGGGTAAGATAGAGTTTAATAATGAAGATATTTTTAAAGAAAATAAAAAATTTAGAGAGATTTTAGGGTATGTACCTCAAAAACAAGCGCTATATGAAGATTTTTCAGCAGAAAAATATCTTTATTATATCGCTACATTAAAAGGAGTAGAGAAAAATTTAGCTAAAGAGAGAATTGACAATCTTTTAATAAAATTAGATTTATATGAATTTAAGGACAAAAAAATAAAAGGCTATTCAATTGGGATGAAGCAAAGAGTTTTAATTGCACAAGCATTGATAAATGATCCAAAAGTTCTTATTCTTGATGAGCCAACCGCTGGGTTAGATCCTAGACAAAGAATAAATCTTAGAAATTTTATATCAGAAATAGCTATGGATAAGATAATTATTTTTACAACTCATATAATTTCAGATATAGAAAATATATCTGAAGAAATTATTTTAATAAAGAATGGTATTTTAATAGATAAAAAGACAGAAGAGTGTATATTAGAAAATCTTAAAGGAAAAGTTTTCAATTTAAAACTTAAATCAAAGCAAGAACTTGAAGATGTGAGAAATTTATTTAAAGTTAGTGAAATATCAAAAAAAAATGATATGATTTATGCTAGAATAATTTCAAATGAAAATATTTGCAATTTTAATTATGAAGAAGTAAATCCTTGTCTAGAAGATGTATACATGAGTGTATTTGAAGTATAAAAATAACTTAGCGAACAACTTTTTTTTGAGGTTGTAGCATTAAAGAATTAGTTGTTTTGTTTATGACCAATATGTCAAAAGAATTTTTAAGAAACTATGTGAAGGAACAAAATTTTACTAATAACAATTACTTTTTAAATACTTTAAGAGGTATCGTCATAGCCATCAGGCTAAGAAATACATAAATTCTCTTTATCAAAAATTTTCAAGAGAATTTTAGTTAGAGATTTTATTGTCTGTGCATTACCTGAAAAATTTCATAAAGAATTTAAAGGAACTGAAAACGAAGAGTTATTAGAATCAGCAGTGAAAATTCAATTGCAATTTCATTTGTTCAGTGGTAACTTTACTTGTTATGAAGGTCAGGAAGGTGTTATACAAACATAATGCAGAGATTAAGGAACTTATAGAAAGTATAGATTCTTTAATATGTGAAAAGCTTAAAGAAATTTTATTATAGTTAAAAAGAAGGAAAGTAACTTTAAATGAGTTATTTTCCTTTCTTTTTTCATATACTTTAATAATAAGGCAAAGGAGGATGTTGTATGAAAAAAAGTAATGTGAAAATCATGAATAATGAAACATTAAATAGTGAGTATATGATAACGAACTTTGGAGAAGAGGCATATAAAGTGGCAACTCATATAAATGATTTAGAAGTTTCTTTTTGTGAGATAAATACATTTACAAATGATATGGATAAAAGCTTGTTACATAATGATATCGTAGAATATGTTGGTAATGTTTCTTTTATAGATTTTAAGCTTTTAGAAAATGATAATTTATTGATAGAAAGTGATTATAGTGATGTAGATTTGGTCAATAATGATGATAAAGAGGAAGTTTTAAAACTTGCATATAAAAGATCAAAAAGTATCTTAGACTTGAAGCTTCATGAATTTATGTTAGAACATATAAATTGGCTTGATGATTATTCATTATATATGTCAGTTAAAGAAAATTTAAGGCTTAAAACTTTTGATGATTGGAAAGAGTATAAGCAAAATAATAAAGAAAATATTGATAAAATAAGAAACGATTTTGAGGAAGAGATTAATTATCATATTTTTGTTCAGTATGAATTCCACAAACAATGGAGAAACCTAAAAAAATATTTTGATGATATGGGGATTAAAGCAAAAAGAGTTTTAAAAGTTAAATAAAATTAAAACTTTTAAAAGGATTTTTCAGTTCTTATATAGAAATAATTAATTGAATATTAAGAGGTTAGTGAAGGTAGCTAATAAAGGAGAGGGTATGACTGTTTTTGGAATAGGATTATTTTTGATAGTAGGGTTAATAGCTTTGGTTATAGGTAATTTGATTAAAAAGAAATGGCTAATTATTATATCCATAATTGCTTTAGTTATTAGTATTTTTCAAGTTTTAACATTGATAGTAGGTTTTATGTAAATTAAAAAGATGGGATGAAAAGGGGAGAAAAGCATTGAAAACTTCGTTTAGTTTAAAGGATAAGCTAAAAGTTGTAAAAGAACTTAAGAAAGATTCTTTTTTTAGGCTTATGCAATATGAAGAGTTAGATGGTACAAGTATTAAAGAAGTAAATCAAACGGTGACAAGTATAAAAAGAAAATTAAAGCAAGTAAGAGTTGTTTTAAATGATAGCGTTGTAAAAGTAAAGGAAGAAAAGCTTTTATATTCTAAGGGTGATATTGAGGAAATAGAGTATGAACCAATACCAAGGTTTGGGAGAAGACTTTTTAAAGAAATAAATGATGAATATGATGATATTTATCCAAGTTATACGGGAACAGGTGAAATAATTTTAACATTATCTTTTTCAGATTTTATTTTTATTGATTTAGAAGATGAAGAGATAACAATAAAAGAAGAGTATTTCTGGGTATGTGAAGGTGAAATAGCTGTTGATTATGGTGAGGATGATGAAATTATTTTAAATGGAAGTGGAGTTGTGGTTATGGAACTTCCGGTATCAGAAGAAGAGGTTATGAGATGTGCTTTAAATAAGGATGTGTTACAATCCTATGATGATGAAGCAATACTCCAAAGGGGGAAAATAGATAAAAGAGAGAATAAAAAAGGAATAGCATATGTTGGAAGTGGAGAGGTGTGGCTTGCACCAACAAAGAGAATATATGATGATATAAGATATAATCTGAAATTACAGGAGTAGTAAAGCATTTTTACTACTTCACTTTTTTGAAAAAATCCTTTATTATGATAAAGTAGTGAAATGTTTAAATTGAGATAATAAAGTTAGAGAGGAAGATCACTGATGGAAGATTTTAAATCAAAGTTAAAATGTGATGAGTTAGATTATTTTTTTAAAGCTATACTTACACTTAAAACAGAAGAAGAATGTTATAGATTCTTTGAAGATGTTTCAACAATTACAGAGATAAAAGCACTATCTCAGAGATTACAGGTTGCAAAAATGTTAAGGGAAAAGAAAACATATATAGAGATAGCTGAAATAACAGGTGCTTCGACTGCTACAATAAGTAGAGTAAATAGAGCATTAACATATGGTAGTGAAGGTTATAATTTAGTACTAGATAAATTAGATACAGTAAAGTAAGCAGTAAAAATTACTTAAGATAAAAAAGGTAGATTTCAAATGAAATCTACCTTTAAATTTTTTATTTTAAGATGTTTAAGATTTCTCTAGCTACAGCAGCTCCTGAAGCAGGGTTTTGTCCTGTAACAACTCTATCTTGTGATACAGCGAACTCTGACCAGTCAGCTCCTTTAACGTAGTTAGCACCTTTATTTACAAGTTCTGTTTCTGTTAAGAATGGAACAAGTTTATCAAGACCAGCAGCAGCTTCTTCACTGTTAGAGAATCCTGTTAATTTAATTCCGTCAACTAAATTCTTACCGTTTGATAATTTGATATTTATTAATCCAGCAGCTCCGTGACATACAGATGATACTATACCACCTTTTTCATAGATTTCTGCAGCGATTTTTTGCATTTTTTCATTGTTAGGGAAGTCCCAAACAACACCGTGACCACCTGTGTAGTAGATTACTTCGTAATCATCAGTATTTACTTCGTTAGCTGATAAAGTATTTCCAAGTTTATCCATGAAGTTTTTGTTTGTATAGTAATTCCAATCAGTTTGTGTCATGAAATCATTTGATAAACTATGTGGGTCGATTGGTGTATATCCACCATTTCCACTTACGTAGTCAATTTCATATCCTGCTTTTTCCATAACATCTACAAAGTGAACAGCTTCTCCAAGCCATAAACCTGTAGGTCTTTCTGCAGTTTCATATTTTGATACATTTGTTACAACAACTAATATTTTTTTCATTTGTTAAGTCTCCTTTTTGAATAATTATTTTGTCTTAATTATTATGTTTATTTTTGAAAATTTTATACTCAAATTTCCCCGTTGAATTTAGTATAAGACTTAAAGTATACTTTAAGGCAAGTGTTTTTTTGAAAAAAATTTTTTTTATAATAAATATAGAAAATAAGCCAGTTGTATTATAAAATAAAAAAGAAAGAAAAGAAAGAAAAGAAAGAAATAAAGAGAAAAATAAAAAATAAAAAGGAAAGGTGTGAAAATTATGTATCAAATAAAAGAAGCATCATTAATAACAGAAATACCACAATCTAAAATAAGATATTATGAAAAAGAAGGGCTTATACCTAAAGTCTTTAGAGATAAAAATAATATAAGAATGTTTTCGGTTGAAGATATAGAATTAATAAATTTAGTTAAATGTCTTAGAACTATAGGAATGCCTATGAAAGAAATAAGAGAAAATATAAGTTTATTATTAGATAGTAGTAACAACTTAACAACTAAAGATATTTTAATAGATCATAAAGAAAAATTAGAAGGTCAAAGAAAACTTTTAAAAAAGTATATAAATGAAATAAATAAAAAGTTGAAAAATGAAGAGTGTAAATAAATTTTCTTTTTAAAAGTATATGAGATACTTCTTTTTCTTTTGTAAAAATTTTAGCTAAAGTTTATAATATAAATAATATAGTAAACAAAAGATTTTAAAGATAGACAAGCTTTAAAGATTAGCTAGATGAGGTGAGAG
>JBOGAY010000221.1:0-6962 GCA_051655925.1 Sarcina sp.
TGTTCTTGATTTCCTTTTTTATCAATAAACATTTCATAGTCAAACCAGTTATTGTAGTTAGTTGAGAATCTAAATGTGAATTTATCTTTCTCTTGCTCTGTATATCTAGCTTCTAGGTTATAATCAAATAATCTATTTCCGTTGCTAAAGATACTGAAAGCAACTTCATAATCTTTACCATCATTTTTCCAAGTATTCTCTAGTTTAAGAGTTGCTGTTCTAAGTCCTGTATAATAAGTATTAAAGCTATATTTTCCTTTATCTTCTGTATGGTATTCATATTCACCAGTTAATAATAAATCTTTATATGCTTTTGAATACTCTATGCTGTATTTATTAATTTTTTCTTTATAATCTATTCCATAAATTCCATCCCTTTTAGTTACTTCTTCTCTTTCATATTCTAGGTCTAAAGCCTTTATAGGAGTGTATCTTACATAGAATTTTGTCTTGTATTTATCTTCGTAAAACTCACCTTTACTTTCATGTTCAAGTCTTAATCTAACTTTTTTAATATCAATTTGACCTAAAAAGTCATAGGAATAATCATCTTTGGTATTTTTTTCATTTACTTTATACTCAAACTCATTAAATACCTTATCTCCACCAACTCTAAACGTGTATGGTAGTGAGTAAATATAATCAGAATAAACAGCTTCTATTCTTCCTTTATCCAAATACTCATATTCATCATTTATTAGTTCAGGCTCTCTTAAATATCCCATTCCTAGTGTCAAATGATCTGTAAGACCATAATAGACTTTTGAATCAATTTTATTTCTTTTTGATTCGTGATCTTCTCTAATATTAATATCGTATTCAACTTCACCTTTATTTTGCTGATTGTAGTTACTTGTTGTACTAATATCTTTTATTAATATTTTTCCATCTGGAGTATAAATTTTTAATTGGTAATTTCTATCCTCTTTGATTTCGTCATTTTTAAACTCTACAACTCCATTAGTTGCATTTTGAATGTCTATAATTATTCCTAAATAAAGAAGTTCAACTCTACTTCCAAGAGGTACATTTTCTTTAATAACATAGTTTTTAGAACCAGTTATTATATATCCCTTATCCTTTTTAAAAGATATATCCCACTCTCTAGCTCCATCATCCATGTACTTATAATTTCCTAGCTCTAAAGTATGACCTTTATATACATCATCATATCTTAGCTTTATATCTTCAAACATATGATTTCTAACATCATATGTTGTTGTTATTTCTCCATAAAGAAAAGCTCCTTGATATTCAAGTTTAGCTTCCCAATCACTTTGCCAATCTCCATTTTTTTCATATTCACTCTTTTTAAATATTTGATTAAGTTCTGTTCTTAAATAACCTAATTCAAATAACTTTTTATCATTTGAATAAAGAATATCATTTGTCGTTTTTCCTTCTTTTAATAATCGCTCATTATTATTTTGTCTTATTCCTATCTCTTCAGGTGTTGAAAAGTTTAATGTCATATTAATCTTTTCTTTTTCTTTAGAAAGAGCTAGATTAGTTAAAAACAGTTTTCTAAAGACATCTTTTTCTAAATAAATCTCTCCATCAAAGATTTTGATACTGTCAGAAGTTAATTTTAATTCCTCATTATTTTTTAAAATTCTATTATTCTTTGTGTCAATAACTACATTTTCTAAGCTATCACCTAGTTTGGCATTTACATTATTTTCTATTCTTTCAAAGTTTCTAAAGTTTATTAGTTCAAAAAATGAAATTAGGGGGAAATAAACCTCTTCATCCTTTATAAATGTAGAGTAAGATTCTGTTTTCCTTTCTCCATTTATATAAAGTGAGTATAGATGTATTCCATCTGTGTTTATTTCACCCCCATTTTCTAATATAAACTCTTCATCTGTTATGATTCCTTTCTCCATTAGTTCTTTTAGCTCCTGTTCTGTTGCTTGTCTTTGTTTTGGAACTACTGGAATACTCTTTTTTTGAGTTTTAGTTTCTTGCTCTTGTTTTATTGATGTTTCTTCTTTAAAAAGCTCTAATGCTTCATTCTCTTCTTTTTTCTCGTTTTCTAATTGATCTATTTCTTGAATTTCTTCAATTGGAACAATTAACTGTTTATCTTGATTTTCTCTAATAACTGATTTAATAACTTCCTCTACACTTTTATTTTCTTTATCATTTTTAGAAGTATATTTAGCTGAAATAAGGACAAGTGCTATTACTCCTAAAATAATAATACTTCGCTTTTTTTTCATTATTTTGTAATCTCCTTTTCTAATAGTTTGTTACCTTCCATATCCATCACTACAAGTTTTGGATTTTTCAAATTAGCTATATCTAGCTTTTGATTAAAGCTATTTTCATAACCTTTTAAAAGTCTAAAGCTATCTAAGTATTTAGCTTCCTTTAAAGAAGAACTTTCTAGATATACCTCTACTTTTGTTCTAATATCTCCAGTATTAGAAATTTTAAAACTAAGTTCATTGTTCTTTAATTTTGAATCTTTTATTTCTAAGTTAGGTTTTAAATCGCCCACATATCCTGCTAATTCTAATTTTAAATCAGTGTAAATAGTTAAATTCCCATTACCAGATTTTTTAACACTCGGAATATTTATTTCTTTAATTCCTAATACTGTTGTGTATTCACCTTTAAGAGCTTCTTTTTGAGCTTCTACATAGACCCTAACTTTTTCACTTTGCCCTGGTTTAAGTTTTAAACTTTTAGGATAAAATTCCATATATGGTGTCATATCTAGCCCATTATCACTTTTTTCCTTATAAATCCTATATCCAACCTCTTGATTCGTTGGATTTGTGATGTAAAACTCTTGCGTAGCTCCCTCTTTATCTATTCGCTTATCAAATACAATTGGTGCTACTTGCATATATGCAAAAGTTTTAAGTCCAAGAATAAAAAATAAAAATAATTTTTTTAATTTCTCCATGTAATCCCTCCATTTACTTTTTAAATTCATTAAATAGGGAGCAAGAAAAAATCTTGCTCCTAACTTAATAAATCTAACTAACTTTTATTATTTTTTAATGATTATAGAGACTTAACTTTTAGAGAAGCCTTAAATGTATTTGTTCCAATGTACATTCCTGGTTCAGCTTGTGTTCCCGCAGGAATAACTGATTGAACTAAAGTTCTCATTTGGTTATCTGTCGCTTTAATCTCTCTTTCATGCTTAATAAAGTTAAATTCTGTGTCCATTGTCATTTTTGTAGAAGCTGTATCTCCTACTGCTGATAATTTATCAAGAGTTAATACATTAGTTGCAGGATTATAGTTTCCGTTTGATACTAACTCAAATTTACCAGTATATTTTTTTGTTCCAACTGTTCCTACTCCATCAGCAGAGAATGGATGTCCATCTGTTCTTTTTAAAATTGCTGTTCTTTCAACAACTGATCTATTAAGAGTTCCTGCTAACTTAGTTCCATGATCAAATACCATAGTGTCATACACATCATTATTTTCATCTACAATCACCAATTCGGGACCCTTTGGAACAATATTAACTCTTACCTCTACTGGAACTCCTGCACCTACTGTATCTCCTACTGCTGTTGCCGTTAGCATTGAGTCAACCATTTGTTGATTTGAACCTCCCGCACCCATTGCTACAGTTCCTAACCCTAATGCTAAAATTGATACTAATAAAAACTTTTTCATAATTTAATTCCTCCTATTTTCTTTTTTATTTTTATTTAAAAAACTATATTAAATAGTTTTACTTAGCTTTTTTTCTTTTTAGATTCTGCAATAACCATTAACAAAAGTCTTTTCATAATTTATTCACTCCTTATTATTTAATTTTTATAACTTGATCTAATACTTTTATATTATTAAAATCATAAAATACTATGTTCTTTGCATGGTTAGGTATTTCAACATCTATCTTTGTTTCAACACCATCAAATAATCTTGATATTGGATAAAGATCTGGTAACAAAACATTATTTTTATCTGTAAATCCTACTGCTAGTTCATATCCTCTTTTATTGTTATTTTTAACGTGTGATCTAAACTTTTTCTTTCCATTTACCTCATAAAACTCTTGTTTAGATAGTTCAAAAGGTTTATTTAAATCACCCACATAGGCAAACATTTCAAGTTCTAAAGCTTGTTTTATTTCAAATGTTTGATTTGTTTTCCCTGATTTTAACTTTTGAACATTTGGAGATTTTAAAGGATTAACATTTAAATTAAATGAATACTCCCCTTCTTTTAAAGAAGAATCTTCTTTAACATAAACTTTAAAACTTTTTTCTGATAAAGGTTCAATTGTTAAAACTTTTGGATATACTGTTACTAACCTTGATATATCAGTATCTTTTTTAGTATTACTAACACTTATTTTCCACCTCATAGGTTCTTTAGAGGTGTTGACTATTGTAAACTCACCATAACCATCCCCTTTGTCTATCCTTTTATCGTAATTTAAAGGATAGAATTTTAAGGCATAACTTGGTACTACATTTACAACAAACATAAATGTAAATAGAGCTGACATTAAAAACTTTTTCATAAATTTCCTCCTGATTTTTGAATAAAAAAAAGCCCTACAAAAACAAGCACTTAACTTTAATTAAGCGTTTATTTTTGCAGGGCTACGGTTTTAAACACGACTTTCCTACTGAATATTTTATTGGAAATCAATTAGATAAAAGGGCTACGGCTTCATACTCGACTTTCCTCTTACAAAGTTACATCAATTTCTACAAAAATTATAACATATATTTTACTGCTTTTCCACACTTTTTATAATTTTTTAATTGAATATTAAAATAGGTTTTTCCAAATAAAAAAATAAATTATAGCTATTATTACTTTTTTCATAAATTCCCTCCTGATTTTTGAATAAAAAAAGCCCTACAAAAACAAGCACTTAACTTTATTAAGTGTTTATTTTTGCAGGGCTACGGTTTTAAACACGACTTTCCTACTGAATATTTTATTGGAAATCAATTAGATAAGAGGGCTACGAGCTTCAAATACGACTCCTCTTATAAAGTGACATCAATTTCTACAAGAATTATAGCATATATTTTACTACTCTTCTACACTTTTATGATAACTTTTTTAAACTATGTCTTTCAAAATTATATAGGCTGGATATACAAACTCTTCAGGAATACACATCCAGTATTTTTCAATTACACTACCTTCTATGTAATTTCCAGTGTACCAATAATTTTCTTCTGGACATAAGTATACTTCTAGTTTTTTTATTTCTAAAAATTCTATATTTTCTAATTTTTTATCTTTTTTTATTTTCTCTAATATTTTTTTAGCTTCTTCCAATGAATAATAAGAACTTATACATACAACAGAATATTCTTTTTCAAATTCGTCATTTGCTGTATAATTTACTATTCTGTACTTTTCTCTTTTTGATAAAAATATCTTTGAATTATATTTACCACTCATGCTATTTCTCGCCTCTTTTCTTCAGTATCTTGAATCTTATTCAACTCTTGCTTTTCTTTACAATTGCTACATATAATTATATTTTCTTTAGTATTCATATAATCAAAGTCCATACTTCCACACTCACATTTAAACATATTCTCTCCAACTTCTTAGACTTTTTAAATTTTCTAATTCTTCAGTTCTCATTAAATCTTTTACATAATATTCTTTTCTTAACTCCCAATATTTGTATGAACATAACCTTCCTAAATTAAAAGCTTCCTCATAATTTAATTTCCTTGCCTTCTTATTTTTAGGTTTTCTAACTTGGCTCACAAAGAATTTTATTTGTTTTTTATATTTTACTCTCTTTGTTTTCTTCCATTTTTCTCTCTGAAGATTATATTCAATCTCACGCTTTTCTCTATATTCTTCATAGCTTTTACATTCTTCTCTTTTTAGATCAATCTCTTTAGCGTATTTATTCCAATCTTCATACTCTTCGATTTTTAAGATTCTTTCAACCTTCTCACATGTGTATATTCCATATTTTTCATCTATATGTTCTTTTGATTTTTCTAAAAGAACTTTTGGTATTATAAATGATGTAGTTTTTACAAGATTAGAGTCATGTTCATGTTTCTTTTTCTTATCAGCTTTTAAATCTGCTAAAGAGATTTTTATTTCGATTTCATTTGCATAAAGAGTTCCTTTTGATAAATAAACAAAATCACATTCATGCCCTAAAGTACTTGAAACTCCTTTAGTACAAAAATAATCTTTATTATGTAATCTACAATATTCTACTAATGCTACTTCCATATCCTCTGTTGTTATTTTATCTATTTTTTCTTCTTTTAAAATCGTAGTAATTCGTTCTTTCTTCATATTTTGACTTCCTATATTTTCTCTTTAGATTATTTCACTCTTAGCTAAATTTCTAATGTCAATAACACCTTCTCCGCCCATTAGATTAACTAGAGTATCTTTACCTATGAATATAACTTCAGAACAATAAACTTCATCAGCGGTTAAGAATAAATGCTTATGCTTTTCCCCTTGAATATAGCCTAAATATTTCATTGGATTTATATATTCTAGCGTTCTTATTTCTGATTTTTCTTTACCCCATCTTTTTACCAAATTACCAGGAGTAATATATAAATTATCATCTATTTCAAGAGGTTCTTTTACTAATCTATCTTTTATTTCTTCATAATAAGCTAGATTATACCCACCACGTATTCTATAAATAAAAACATCTGGAGCTATAGTTTCTTTTCTTCCATATTTGCTTAAATCATCCATTATTTCATCCTCAACTTTTTAAATTATTTTAATATTTTTCTAACATTTTTAAATTCTTTATAAGCTATTGCTCTATTTGTCATAGTTATCATTTTTGGATTTTTCCAATATAAATTTAATTCATTATTTTCTGTACCTGCTTCTACTGTTAAAAAATTTCCCATACTAGGAAGAGTTAATATTACCGCATACTCTTTATCTTCTTCTTTTAGTATTTCATATTTTTTAAATAGTGTTGGTTCTACTATTTTTAACATATTTATGTTCTT
>JBOGAY010000222.1:0-14340 GCA_051655925.1 Sarcina sp.
TGAAAATATTATTTTGATGAGTTTATTTTTTGTAAGTGTAGCTTATCTTGTGGATGCTAGCTATAATCCATTTTTATATTTTAGGTTTTAGGAGGAAGTATGAAAAATAAATCATTAGTTTATTTGTTTTTTATAAGCATAGGTGCATTATCTATTTTAGATATGGCGAATGAGGATAAATTATTTTCAGAACTTGAAAATAGATATTTAAAGAAGAAGCCAAAATTTAAATTAAGTGAAGTTTTAAATGGTAAATATGTTAAGGATTATGAGGAATATATAAATGATAATTTTATAGGTAGAGATTATTTTATAAATTTAAAGTCTATATCAGAAAATACATTATTAAAACTTGAAAATAATAATATTATCTATGGAAAAGATGGTTATATGTTTGAAAAATTTACAGGTTTTGAAGCAGAAATTTTACAAAGTAATGTAGAGGCAATTAAAGAATTTATTGAGGGGCAGAATATTGATATGGATTTGATGCTTATTCCATATTCAGCTTCTGTATTGGTAGATAAATATCCTATTCATTTAAATTCGTTATTGATAAATGAGGGAATGCTAATAGATGAAATTAATGAGTATTTAGGATTAGAAAATGTAGTGAATGTTAAAGATATTTTAATGAAAAATAAAAAATCTTATATATATTATAAAACAGATCATCATTGGACAAGTTATGGAGCATATTTAGGATATTTAAAATTTTGTGAAAAAAATGAAATTAAGGATGTTGTTAATTTAGAAAATTTTAAAGAAAGTAAAATTTATGATTTCTTTGGGACTTTTTATTCAAAGGCTAAATTATTTAATGCGGAAAATGATATTTTATCGTATTATGATATGCCACATCTTAGCATGAAAATTGGTAATGGAGATTGGGAAGGGATATATAAGCTTGAAAATCTTGAAAAAAGAGATAAATATTCTGTGTTTTTAGATGGTAATCATTCAAAGGTTATAGTGAAGAATGATAAAAATAAAAATGGGAAAAAATTATTGGTGGTAAAAGATTCATTTGCAAATTCTTTTATACCATTTGTTGCAAATAATTATGAAGAAGTTCATGTAATTGATTTAAGACATTATCCTTTAAAGCTTAGTGAATATATAGAAGAGAATTCTTTTGATAAAATTTTAGGGGTATATAGTTTTAAAAATTTAACAGCAGATAGGACTATTGCAAGAATTAAGTTTTAAAATTATTCAAATAACGTTCATTAAAGATTTGGAATTAAATGTTAAAATTATTCTTTAAATAAAGATAAGGGGTAATTAGATAATATGAAAATTAGTGAAAGAAAGAAACAAGGTCTTTATATACTAACTTGGATTCTATTTTCGCTAGTAATAACATTTATAGTTGAGATAATGACTAGAGAAAATTTAGCAAGTTTAAATGAGTTCTTGAAAACTAGATTTTCTCTATTTTTACTCAATTATGCAATTATTCTAGTGTTAATGCTACCAATGTTGCTTTTTAAGAAGAAAATTAGTGCGTCAATAGTGCCTTTAGTAATTATTTTAGGCTTAGCACTAACAGGTAAAATTTTGAATGACAAAAGAGGAGTACCTTTTACTGGTGCAGATATTTATTCTATTGAATATGGAGTAGATATGATTTTTAAGTATTTTAGTAAGTTTACATTAATTTTATTTGTTGCTATATTTGTGGGGTTAGTAATTGGATATATAATTTTATGTAAAAGAGAAAAAACTAAAATTATTTTTAAAATATGGCAAAAGATTTTAATAAGTATTTTAGCAATTATATTTTGTGGTAGTGTATACACTAAAAATGTAAAAGCAAAGTTAATAAGTAATCAGCTTTGGAATATAAATTATTCTTACAAAAGGAATGGTTTTTTATTTTCTTTTATTGATTCTTTTACTTCTTTAAAAATGAAAAAGCCACAAGGGTATAATAAGAAAAAAATAGAAACATTAAAAAATGATGATTTAGAAGTTTTAGCTAGGCAAAGTGAAGAACCTGAAAATATAATACTTATTCAATTAGAATCATTCATTGATCCGAATGAGTTAATAGGAATTAAACTAAAGGAGAATCCAATTCCAGCAATTTCAAATTTAAAAGAGCTTAGTAAAGTTAGTGGTAAACTTAAAGTTCCTACATATGGAGCAGGAACTGTGAGAACAGAATTTGAAGTGCTTACAGGTTATAATATAGATTTTATGGGAACTGGTGAGGTGCCTAATAATAGTATTCTAAAGATGAAAGCTGTTGAAAGTTTAGCACAAATTCTTAGAAGTGAAGAATATAAATCAACAATGATACATAATTATGTGGGTAATTTTTATCATAGAGATATGGTTTATGCAAATTATGGATTTGATGCATTTGTATCAAAAGAGTACATGAGTGAATTGAAATATAATGGTGGTTACCCAGAAGACACATGTAATTTACCAATAATAAAAGAGCTTATAGAAAGAGATGATAAGCAATTTATATTTAATGTGTCTGTTGAAAGTCATGGGCCATATGAGGTAAAAAAAGAACAAAAAGAATATATAGAAGATGATAAGAGTTTATCTGAAGAAGAAAGATTAGAGTTTGATTATTTTCTTAATAGGTTGAACAAGTTAGATGTTTATGTTGGTGAGTTAGTTAAATATTTAAATGAGGTAGATGAAAAAACAATGATAGTTTTTTATAGTGATCATTTACCTTCAATTAATGTTTTTAATAAAAATAAGCTTATAACAGAAGAAAAAAAATATGAAACAGAATATTTTGTGTGGTCTAATTATGAGATAGCAAATATGGCTAATGAAAATTTAGAAGCTTATGAATTATCAACAAAACTTTTAGATGTTGCAGGATTATCAGGGGGGATAATACCAAATTTTCATAGAAATCATAAAATGACAAGCGATTATATGGATAAATTTAAATATATTCAATATGATCAGTTGTATGGTGAAAATTACTTTAAAAGTAATTATAAAAGTACTAATTTAAAGCTTGGTTTAAATCCTATTGTTATAGAAGAGGTTGAACAAGAGGGAAATGATATTTTGGTTAATGGAGAAAATTTTACAAGCTCTAGCAGAGTTATGATAAATGGTAGTGAATATAACATTAAGTACATTAGTAGTAATCAGATAAAAGTTGAAAATGAGAAAATTAAAAAAGGGAATTATAAGGTTATTCAAAAAGGAATGAACGGTAAGGCTCTTAGTGAAAGTAATTTAATAAAAATTAAATAGTAGTTATTATATATAAGAGCTTATAAAGGATAGGAATAATAAATATCGTTTATAAGCTCTTTTTGATTTTTATATGGAATTATATAATATTACAAATATTGATAAAATATTAATAAATTTTACTTTTTATGAAGATAATTGACAATGCATATTTGCTATGTAAAAATTAAATTAAAGTCTCATTAAAACTAGGGGGATGGAATGAAGAAAACTTTAGGTATTATAATTAAGGTATTAAATATTATTATTATTTGTTTAGTCTTTGACGGAGTTAAAGCTGAAGCAGAAATGAATGATAAATATTTAAGTTTTAATAATATAACAATTAATGATGGTTTATCACAAGGAAGTATAGAAGATATTTTTCAAGATAGTGAGGGATATATGTGGTTTGCTACAAATGATGGATTAAATAGGTATGATGGATATGATTTTAAAATAATAAAAGGCGATATTGATGATGTGAATACAATTTGGCCAGGTATTATAAGTAGTATAGAAGAAGATAAAAATGGTGATATATGGGTTGGAACAACTGGTGGACTAGCTAAAATTAATAAAAAAACATTTGAAGTAAAAAGATTTTATGTTGATAAATTCGATGAGAGTAAGATATCTAATCATAATATTTGGGATATTTTTAAGGATAAAGATAATAATTTATGGATAGGAACTGAAGATGGATTAAATAAATATAATTATTATGATCAGAGTTTTGAAAAATATGACTTTCAACCTAAGTTAGATTCAAAAAAAAAGGTTGCAATATCACGTATTACACAGGATACATATGGAAAAATATTGATAGGAACGAATATAGGATTAAGAGAAGTTGATGATGAGAAAAATTTATTAATTCCTTATAAAAAAGATTTAGAAAATAAATTTTTAAATGAAAATGTTGCAGAAATTTTTAGTGCATCAAATGGAAGATTGTGGGTTGCAACACATAAAAAGGGGTTATATCAATTTGATGATAATTTAAATATTTTTATCAAAGAAGAGATTTCATCAAAAATTTATAAGTCAGGTAGATTTGTTAGAGCGATTAGCGAAGATGATGATGGTGGGCTTTGGCTTGGAACAAATAGTGGATTATTTAAGTATTCAAGTAAGGAAAATAATTTAGTGGAATATACAAATAAGATATATGATGTGAGAACGTTAGTAAACAATACAATTTTAGATATATATAAAGATAAGTCGGGTCTTATATGGATAGGAACAATTAGTGGAATAAGTAGAGTTAATCCTAAACAAAAATTTATTAATTATCAAAAAAGATTTGGTGAGGAAAATAGTTTGAGTGGAAAATCAACTTCAGGAATTTATGAAGATGAATTAGGTGATTTATGGATAGGAACTAATGCATCTGGTTTAAATAGAATAGATAGAAAAAATGATAAGTATAAACATTATAAATATGATGAATCGAATTATAACACTATAAGTAGTAATAATATATGGCAGGTTACGGGAGATGGAAAAGGTCATGTTTGGGTAGCTACAAAAGGTGGATTATGTAAAATTGATATAAGAACAGATAAAATAACACGGTATAATCACAATGAAAATAATAAAAATTCTCTTGTCGATAATGATGTTAGAGAAATATTTATAGATGATAAGGGTATTTTATGGATAGGAACAAGAAATGGTCTTTGTACATTTAATCCTGAAACAGAGGAATTTAAAAATTTAAATTATATTCTTGAAGATAGTGGAGTGGAAGAATTATTTGTAAGACGAATTTTTCAAGATTCAAAAGGGAATTATTGGTTAGCTATTGGATGGAGTAGTGGTCTCATAAAAATAGATATGCAAAAAAAAAGTAGTGAAAGGTTTATTCATCAACAAGGTAAATTAAGTTGTTTAAGTGATAATCTTGTTATGTCAGTGAATGAAGGTTTGGATGGTTCTATTTGGGTTGCAACAAGTAATGGACTAAATCGGATAGATACAAAAACAGGACAAATAAAAGTTTATAAAGAAAAAGATGGAGTAAGCAATAGTTATGTTTATGGAATTTTATTCGATAGTGAAGGAAATCCATGGATAAGCACTAATGGAGGAATTTCAAAGTTAAATATAAAAACTGAAGTTTTTGAGAATTATACATATACAGATGGTTTGCAAAGTAATGAATTTAATGTTTTATCAGATTTTAAAACAAAAAGTGGAGAGATGCTTTTTGGAGGGGTAAATGGAATTAGTAGTTTTAAACCAGAGTATATAAACAAAAAAGAAATAACTACAATGCCAGTTATTATAAGTGATTTTAATGTTTATAATAATGAAAAGGCAAATTATTCATCTAATATAAAACTTGAATATGATGAAAATAATTTTACTATAAATTTTATTCTTCCAGATTATAGAGATCCTAAAAGTATAAAATATGAATATAAATTAGAAGGATTTGATGAGCAATGGGTGAGTGCTGATACTAGAAGAGATGCTATATATACTAATGTTCCTTCAGGAAATTATAAGTTTAAAGTTAGAGCAAAACTTAAAGGTGGAGAAAAAAGTGAAGAAACTACCTTTTCACTTTATATAGGAAAACCTTGGTATCTTTCAAATATAGCAATTTTTATTTATTTAGTAATATTAGTTGTAGTTATAGTAGTAGCGATAAATTATGTGAAGATTCTAGATGGGTTAGTTAAGCAAAAAACTCTAGAACTTCATTCTGAGATATTAGCTAAAGATAAGTTATATGATGAAAAAGAAAGATTATATAAAGAGCTTATTAGATATGAAAAATTTAGAAACACATATTTAGTAAATTTATCACATGAGCTTAGAACGCCACTTAATGTAATTTTGTCAAGTCAGCAACTTATATCAAGTTTGAATAAGAATAGTGAAGGGGTAGGGAGAAAAAAACTTGATGAATATATGAATATTATAAAATCAAATTCTAAAGAACTTTTAGAAGTAATAAATGATTTAATAGATAGTTCTAAAATTAAATCTGGTGCGTATAATATGAATTTTGAAAAATATGATATTGTTTATATTGTTGAAGAAGTCGCACTTGGATTAAAAAAATTTGTTGAAAATGAAGGTTTAGAGCTTATTATTGATCCTGAAATAGAAGAAAAAAATATAGAATGTTCAAAAAAAGAGATAGAAAGATGTATAACTAATTTAATTTCTAATGCTGTAAAATTTACAGAGCAAGGACAAATATATATTACGATTAAAGATTTAAATGAATATGTTGAGATAATAGTTAAAGATAGTGGTAAGGGTATTTCAAAAGAAGATCAAAGTATTATATTTGATAGATTCACGCAAATTGAGGATGGTGTTTCAAGTAAACACTGTAGCAGTGGAATAGGACTAAACTTAGTTAAAGATTTAGTTGAACTTCATAATGGAACTATAAGCATAATAAGTGAAGTTGGAAAAGGAAGTGAATTTATAATTAAGCTTCCAGTAAAAATTATAAATGAACAATAAAAAAAGTGCCATTTAAGGCACTTTTTTTATTTAAAACCAACCATTATCATTATTATCAAAATAGTCATTTCTATCATTATCATCAAAAATATCGTCAACTAGGTTATCAGCAACATCACCAACAACATCACCAATTACATCAGCTGCAATTATATCACCCATATCAAGTCCGCCAGAGTTTCCGCCAAACATGCCGCCTCCAAAACCACGGTTATTATTGTACATTTCATTTTGATACATTCTATCCTGTGTCATTCTATCTTGCATCATTCTGTCTTGCATCATTCTGTCCTGATATCTTCTATCTTGCATCATTTTTTCTTCTTGCATTCTTTGTTTATCGTAGTATTTTTGTTGAATAGAATGTCTTTCTTCTAGAGTTAAAGGTCTACCAATTTTTTTTTCATACATCATTATTTTTTCTTGAAGTAATCTTTCATTTTGCATTCTTTGTTCTTGCATCATTCTATCTTGGTAAGCTCTGTCTTGTTGCATTCTTTGCATATTAAGATCATCTTGCATTACTCTATCTTGCATCATTCTTTCATCATTATACATATTATTTTTATTCATTTGTCTTTGCATCATTTTTCCTTCGATAGTACCTTCTACAGCACCACCAATTACATCACCTATTATGTCATCAAAAAATCCCATATGACTAACCTCCATTAGCAAAGATTAATCTTTGCATTATCTTTTGTATATAAAAATACTATCAATGTTATATTAATAAGTATTTTTATGTATTATAGCATTTAAAAATAGTAATATCAATCTTGAAATAGTTTAATAAAAGGTTAAAAAAGGCCTTATTAGATTATTTAATTAATTCATAGTATGCAACTCTAATCATATTAAGGTTATTTGTAATAATAAGATTATTTACTTTATCACTTTTTAATATGGTATTTCTTAAAGATAACTTTTCACTAATAAGTGAATTTAATATTAATATATCAGCAAGATCTTCATATTTGTTTAATTTTATCATATGAATGAATTCTTTATTATAAAATAGCAGTTTAGCAATTAAAATTTGAATACCATCTTCTACATGGGTTGGAAATAAAAATTTATTAGCAACAAATACAATTAAAAGTCCTAAAAGAACAAGAGCAACTCTAAGAATTGCAATTTCATGAATATCAAGATAAATTGATGCTACAGAAAGTGATGCAAGTGTTGTGAAAATTGAAAGTTTATAATATTCTTTAAATCCATAAGTTAAAAATAAAGCACAAAATAGAGTTATCCAAGCTAAAATTTTAATGTGTAAAAGAGTAATAAGTATAAATAATGCGATACCTATTAAATTTCCTTTAATTCTATCTTTTTGTTTACCTAAAGTATCTTCATAATATATTTGCATAACTGACATTATAGTTATTGATATCCAAATTACTTTTGAAATTTCAAAAATATGAGAAAGAAATAAGCAGATTGTTAATGTAATTGAAATTCTAAGTGCAAAGGATAATCTAGTTGAATTTTTATGAAAATTAGTTTTAAATAAAGTTTTATATTTATAAAATATAGTTTTTTTCCATGGGGTAAAAGGTTTTTTTAAATCTTTTTCACTAACTTTTTTATAATTATTCAATGTAGTGGTTATATTTTTAATTACAGATAGAAACTCTCTTGTTTCAATATTTGAAAAATTGGATGTTTCAATTAAAATGGAGTTAAAAAATTCATTCATATCATTTGTACTATACATAATATCAATATTTTTTGTTTCAAATATATCTGAAATTTTAAATATGAGCTTTAAAAAAGATTCATCAATATTTTTTTTTGTATAGATTTTGTCATATAGAATATTGTTCAATAAAGATATGTGTAAGAACATATCTAATTTGAATTTGCCATTTAAATTTGTTAAATATTTTGAAGATTTACTAATATATATAGAATAATTAATGCTACGTAAAACTTTACAAAGTTTGTTATAAAGATTTAAGTCAAATGTAGTATTTTTTATATTTTCTATTTGCTTAAATAAAAGTTCTAATGGCTTTGAATAATCTAAAAGCAGAGAATTATTATTTTTTTTATCTAATATAAAATTACAAATAACAACAAAAACACATCCAAAAATAACTGCAAGTAATTTATTAGTCAAAAGTTTTATGTTGTCATGTGAGAAACTTGTAAAAACAAAAAGCATCAAAAATGGTTTGTAAATTTTAGGATTAAAACTAAAACTTAAAAAATAGGCAATGAAAAATATGGTTAGAAAATTTATAAAAATTCCAGCATAAATATGCTTAGTTGCATAAAATGATATAAGGACTAAAAGGCAATCTAAAGCGATTAATTTTAAAAGTTTTTTTATAGTATTAATTCTTATGTTTTCAAAAGAAAGAGCAATAGAGGTAAGTGCTATAGGAAAAGCTAACATAGCATTATATTTTCCGAAAAAAAAGATTATAGAGAATAAAGATATACAAGCTATGGAGCCATATCTAATCATTTTTTTTATATCTAGTCCAGTTTTTAAGGCTAATTTATCAAAAATATTTTTCATAAAATAAAATCCTTTCTATTAAATAGTATTATTAGTATTTTCAAAAAATAAAAAAATAAACAAACTTATGTAGCATAAAAAAAATTTTGACATATAGTATATTATACGTAATATAAATACAGAATATATGAGGAGATTTTTTTTATTATGGGAAATTATTATAAATGCGCAGGAAATGCTATGAAATTTACTAGTTGTCAAAAAACAGGATATCCAAAAACTTCAGAGTGTCAAAAGGTATCAAATTGTGGATCATATGGATGTAATCAAAAACCATGTGGATGTGACAATTATGATGAATGCAAGAGCTTAGAAGCCGAAATGAAAGAAATGTTAGAATGCTTAATGAAACTTGAAGAATGTTCAAGTAAAAAAATCACTAAAGCAAGAGAGTATCAAGAACAAGTTGAGATATTATTAGCAAAAGCTATGGAAGCTCAATGTAAAGCAAATGAATTATTAGTAGAAGCTGAGTGCTTAGAGGCAGAGGCTAGTGAATTAAGAAAAAAAACTTATCAAATTGTTTATAGAACAATAGATTGCTATAAAAATGAAAAATCTAATTCAAATTCAAATGGTTGCTGTTGTTGTTGTAAGTGCAATTGTAACTGCAATTGCAATTGCTGTAATAAAGGATGTTAATTATTCTTAATAACTTTTAATATAAGAAACTATATTTTCTCATGATTTGAGTTAAATATAGTTTTTTTCTTTAAATATTTTTAGGAAAGTGTTATTATAAAATAGCAAAAAAATAAAATGAACGGAAAATGAGATTAAATATAAATCTTAAAGGGATGTTTTAGGAGGATTTTATAGTTTATGATTGAGACTTTAGATGTAGACTTAAAGAATGTAATACAAAATTTTGACTTTAAAGGAAAGCTTATAGCTTCAAATGTGAATGGTTCAGGTCATATAAATGATACATATATAGTAGAATTTGAGCATGAGGGATTAAAAACAAAATATGTTATTCAAAAAATTAATACAGATATATTTGGTGATGCACAAAAACTTATGGAAAATATAGTAGGTGTAACAACACATATTGCAAGTAAAATTGAAGCAGAAGGGGGAAATCCTTTAAGGGAGACTTTGAATGTAATTAGAACTAAAAATGAAGAAAATCATTATGTGGATGAACATGGTGATTGTTATAGAGCATTTCATTTTATAACAGATGCAACGACATATCAAAAGGTAGAAGAAGTAAGACATATGTATATGACAGGTAAAGCACTTGGGAAATTTCAAAAACAATTAAATGATTTTCCAGCAGATGAATTAAATGAAACAATACCTGATTTTCATAATACTGCAAGAAGATTTGAAGATTTTCTTCATATAGTAGAAAATGATGCTAAAGGAAGAGTTAAGGAGTGCACAGAAGAAATTAATTATATCTTAAGTAAAAAGGATGATGTTTCTAAGCTTGTGAACTTACTATCTGAGGAGAAATTACCATTAAGAGTTACTCATAATGATACAAAATTTAACAATGTAATGATAGACGTGCATACAGGAGAAGCTATAGCTGTTATAGATTTAGACACTGTAATGTCAGGTCTATCTTTATATGATTTTGGTGATGCAATAAGGTCGGGGGCTACAACTGCATTAGAAGATGAGAAAGATTTATCAAAAGTTAATTTTGATATGGAACTTTTTGAAGGTTTTACAAAAGGGTATTTAGAAGAGATGAAAGAGTTATTAACTGATGAAGAGATAAATAATTTAGCTTTTTCAGCGAAACTTATTACATTAGAATTAGCTATGAGATTTTTAGGAGACTATTTAGAAGGTGATATTTACTTTAAAACCAATAGAGCAAAGCATAATTTAGATAGAGCAAGAAATCAATTAAAGCTTCTGAGGGATATGGATAGTCAATTAAATGAAATGAATGATATTATAAAAAAATATGCTAAATAAAAAACTGCGAATTATTCGCAGTTTTTTTTATTTCCATCAATCACTAAATCTAATTCGCCTGTTTTAGGATCTATAATTAATCCATGAACAAGTGTATTTTTAGGCATAAGAGGATGATTTTTAATAGTTGAAACACTTTCGATGACAGATTCTTCAACAGAAGTAAATCCTTTTAACCATTTATTTAAATTTATTCCTGAATATTCTAATGTTTCAAGTGTAGAATCCGGAATACCATTCTCTTTCATTTTATTGATTATTTGATTTGGATCAATATTACTCATTCCACAACCATGGTGGCCTACAACAAAAATATCTTTTGCGTCAAATGCATAAACGGCAACAATTATACTTCTAAGTACACTACCAAAAGGATGAACTACAGTTGCACCTGCATTTTTAATTATTTTTACATCACCATTTTTTATATTCATTGCTTTAGGAAGAAGTTCAGTAAGTCTAGTATCCATACAAGAGACTATAACAGCTTGCTTATTAGGAATTTTAGATGAAATATATTTAGTATAATTTTTATTATCTACAAAATTTTTATTAAATTCTAAAATTTCATTTAAAGTATTTTTCATAATAACCTCCAATATATTATGCATAGTAAATTATTAAAATTATATCATAGATTTTATGTAATAGTTATTACATTTAAAAGACTTTACTAAATAGTGATTTTATGTAATTATAAATATAAAGATAAATCAAAGGAAAAGAGAGGGCTTATACGATGGATAACAAGGTGTTTTTAAGTGTAGTTATGCCAATGTTTAATTCAGAGCAAACTATTATTAAAGCCTTAGATTCTTTAAATAATCAAACAGATAAAGACTTAGAACTAATTTTAGTTGATGATGGTTCAATTGATGATTCTTATGAAGTCGCAAAAAACTATTTAGAGAGTGTAGATTTTAAATATAACATAAGTAAAGTAGAAAATAATGGGCAAAGTGTAGCTAGAAATATTGGTATGAAAAAAGCATCAGCTGAATACATATTATTTTTAGATTCAGATGATTATGTAAATGAAAAACTAGTAGAAGTGACTAAGGCGGCTGCAAGTAGGAGTAATCCAGAAATAGTTGTATATGATTATCAAAGGGTTAATGAGGATTATACTCTTAGAAATAATTCAAAACAAGAGTTTGCATTTTTCAATAGTATATCTCCAGGGATGGAAATATTTGAAGCTTATAAAAATAATAAACTTAGATTATGGACATCTTCATTAATATACAAGAATACTTTTTTAGTAGAAAATAATATAGAGTTTGTTGAAGAAGCATATGCTATGGAAGATTTAAATTTTATTTTTAAAAGTTTATGGAATTCAACAAAAGTTAAAGCTATTGATGATGTTTTAGCGTATTATTATCAAAGAAAAGATTCATTGACTAATAATCCAGATATTGAAAAAAATATAACTGTTTTAGAATCAATAGACGATCTTATAGCAACTTCAAGAAAGAAAGTTTTAGGAATTGATTTTGAAAGAATTATTGAGCGTGAATTTGCATTAGAACATATAATGTATCAGATATTTGGGGCATTGAATAGTAATAATAAAGAGCAAATTCGTAAAATTTTAGATGATAAAAGAGTTAAAGAATATTTAAATGAAGGAACAAGTAAAACAACTAGATATGGAAGAAGTATGTATATGTGGAGTAAGCTTGCATTATATACACCAGGTTTATTTATATTTTTATTTTTAAAGAAAACCGGAAAATAAAAGTTTATAAATCCATAAAAACTAAGTTTAGAATTAAAAGTCTAAGCTTAGTTTTTTTGATTTATAATAAATTTAAGATATATTAAACAAATGTTAAAGATATAATGTATAATTAAATAGAGTTTTTAGATAACGAGGTAATTATGAAAGGACATAGATTAGACAAAAGATATATTTTGAAAATAATGCTAAATAGACTCATAGTAACAATAATTCTTAATATTGTGTATTTTGTTGGGAAAACAAAGTTGCCTAATGAAAAATTTGAAATTTATATAGCTACAGCGTTGTATATTATAAATATAATAGCAACATTTGTTATTGTTATAATGCCATTTATAGAATTTTGGGCATATAAATATTTTATATCTAGTGATGCAATTGAAATTAGATATGGTGTTATATTTAGAAAATCTGTATATATACCAAGAGAAAATATAAAATACATAATAGCAGTAAAGGACCCTATAGATAGGCTTTTAATGATAAGCAGTTTGAAAATATATACAACAGCAGGACATAGAATTATAAAAGCATTAGGTAAAAAAAATATGTTAATATTATGGAATATTATGAGTATTAGTGAGGGAAATAAAGAATGATTTATTACAAAAAAAATCACTGGTATAGTATTTTAATTAATTTTTATGCAATTGTAAAAAAATTTTGGGCTGTGATAATAGCTATAGTTATTCCTAGTTTGTCATTTGGTTTTTGGGAATCACTTGGGCTTTTTCTTGTGATTTTAATATACTGTGTAGTGATGTGGTTAAATGAGTTTATACTTATCAATAATGAGGGGATTTTTTATAAAAGAGGAATTTTGGAAATTGAAGAAATAAATTTGCCACTTAAAAGTGTTTCTTTAATTGAATTCAACAGAAATGTAATTCATAGAATTTTAGGACTTAGCAAAATTAAAATAGATAGTATATCTCCTAATGATAGAAAATTTGAAATTATTATGGTTTTGAAAAAAAATAAAATAAATGAATTTCAAGATTTTATAAATAAAGTTGAGAATAAAATAAATGACACTAACCTAGAAGTAAATGATGAGAAATCTTATAAAATTTCTTTAAAACATTTATTAATTTTAGCAATGCTAAGAAGTAATATTATTATAGGTATTGGGTTGATATGGTCCGTAGTTCATATGATAGGATTTTTAGATAATAAATTAGGTAATGAGTTTAAAAATTATTTGCTTTATAATATTAAATATGGTTTAAAAAGTTATACTACAATGGGAGTTATTATATATATATTGATTGTTACAATAGTTAGTATTGCTATTATACTTAGTTTTTCTGTTTTAGGACTAATTTTAAAATATTATAAATTTAAATTAGATAGAAAGAATAATCAACTATATATAGAGCATGGGTTTATGGTGAAAAAAAGATATTCTATTAATATAGAAAAT